>NZ_JAPZQJ010000215.1:0-61311 GCF_027530405.1 Microcystis sp. LE19-41.2A
TCCTTTTTGTAGTCCCTTTTCCTCGCCTTCCTCTCTGCCTTCCTCTAAAATATCTTGATAGATGACGGATTCTCTCATAATGTCACTCCGAAGGATTTTTTTAATCGTCTCTCGATTTAATACTAACCCGGCGAGAATACTGGTAGCGGCAGCGAGATTGCCTTGCACCTGTTTTTGGGAAATAGTTTCTAGAGAACGGGACACCTGACTTAACACCTGTTCGGGGTCATCGGTATTGCTGAGGACGGCAAAGGGTAATAAACCGGGATGATGGAAAAATTGTGGTGTATTTTCTTCCCAAAGACGGATGACTTGAAAAGAATGAAAGGTTTCCCCCAGACGGAAGGTATTTTCTTGCACTAGGGGAGAATCGCTGCGTCGCAGATAAATTACCACTTGACGCATTGGTTTTTGGGGATGACGACGATAGACGCAAATGCGATAATCGAGCATTCGGAAAGGAATCTTGGAGTCGGGGTCGGTTTGAAATTCGGTATGGAGAATTAGTTGCTCTGACTGCAAAAAAATCAAAGAATCGGCACGAATGGGGTCTAATTGTAATTCTGTCGGGTCGAGGACGGTTAAGGAGAGGGGAGAACCCAATAACCAAGTGGCTAGATCATCGGAGAAGTTTTCGGCAATAAATTTACAAATATTATCAAACATCGTCAGGGATTACTTTCCGTTTCTCCTAGGATACCCTCGGTCGCCGGTGTTGACATCCTGTATTTGTCGTAACTGTTGCCGAGGCGAATCGTAGCGCAGAATACATTATAGGCAAAATTCAATTCTACTCATGGACTAAATCCCATAGATATCGGCAAATTCGTCACATCTTCCCAGAAATTTCTTGACAATTGCTAGAGGAAAGGGTACATTAGGAGCAGATTTTCTGAAGTTTTATGTCCCTATCTAAAGTTATCAATCATGGGGGGCGGGAGAAGCGTAGCTTATCAAAGGCTCTGCTGAAATCCTTTTCCCTGGTCACGGCCACTGCGATCGGATGTATTAGTGTCGCCACCAGTGCCACTGCGGCCAGTTTTTCCTTCGCTTTCGGTAGCGAAGGTTCGGGGAACGGTCAGTTCATGCTCCCCCGTGGTATCGCCGCCGGTAGAGGTGGTAATATCTATGTAGCCGATACGGGCAACAATCGGGTACAGGTATTTGACTCTAGTGGTGTCTTCCAGTCCGCTTTCGGTAGCTTCGGTACGGGGACCGGTCAGTTCCGAAGCCCCTACGGTATCGCCGTCAGTAGAGGTGGTAATGTCTATGTAGCCGATACGGACAACAATCGGGTACAGGTATTCGACTCTAGTGGTGTCTTCCATTCCGCTTTCGGTACCAATGGTACGGGGACCGGTCAGTTCCAAGGCCCCTACGCTATCGCGGTCGGTAGCAGTGGTAATGTCTATGTAGCCGATACGGGCAACAATCGGGTACAGGTATTCAACTCCACTGGTGTCTTCCAGTTCGCTTTTGGTAGCTCCAGCCCCTACGGTATCGCTGTCGGTAGCAGTGGTCATGTCTATGTAGCCGATACGTTCAACAATCGCGTACAGGTATTCGACGACCGTGGTGTCTTCCAGTTCGCTTTCGGTAGCCAAGGTTCGGGGAACGGTGAGTTCGAAAGCCCCTACGGTATCGCTGTCGATAGCAGCGGTTATATCTATGTAACCGATACGTTCAACGATCGCGTACAGGTATTCAACCCCAGTGGTGTCTTCCAGTCCACTTTCGGTAGCTTCGGTACGGGGAACGGTGAGTTCAGTAGCCCCTACGGTATCGCTGTCGGTAGCCGTGGTAATATCTATGTAGCCGATACGGCCAACAATCGCGTACAGGTATTCAGAACGCCCGAACCTTCTAGTATTATCGGATTAGGCATACTAGGGGGCGGTTTAGTGGTGCGTCGCCTCGCTAAACGTGGTTAATCGGTGTGGAGTGGGGAGATGAGTTAAAATTTTCCTAATTCCCCACCCTTTGCAGTTAAAAGCTTTAATTGTGCTGCTGTCTTTGTAATTGCTCGATCGCATCGGGGGATAAATCAGTAAATTGGGCGATTTCTGGGATAGGAAAGCCAGCAGATAGCATTTTTAGGGCAATTTGTCGAGCTTTTTCTTCTTTACCCTCCTCTTTGCCTTCCTCTCGGCCTTCCTCTCGGCCTTCCTCTCGGCCTTCCTCTCGGCCTTCCTCTCGGCCTTCCTCTCTGCCTTCCTCTAAAATATCTTGATAGATGACGGATTCTCTCATAATGTCACTCCGAAGGATTTTTTTAATCGTCTCTCGATTTAATACTAACCCAGCGAGAATACTGGTAGCGGCGGCGAGATTGCTTTGCACCTGTTTTTGAGAGATAGTTTCTAGAGAACGGGACACCAGACTTAACACCTGTTCTGGATCATCGGTATTGCTGAGGATGGCAAAGGGTAATAAACCGGGATGATGGAAAAATTGTGGTGTATTTTCTTCCCAAAGACGGATGACTTGAAAGGAATGAAAGGTTTCCCCCAGACGGAAAGTATTTTCTTGCACTAGGGGGGAATCACTGCGTCGCAGATAAATTACCACTTGACGCATTTGTTTTTGGGGATGACGACGATAGACGCGAATCCGATAATCGAGCATTCGGAAAGGAATCTTGGAGTCGGGGTCGGTTTGAAACTCGGTATGAAGAATTAATTCCTCTGACTGCAAAAAAATCAGAGAATCGGCACGAATGGGGTCTAATTGTAATTCCGTCGGGTCGAGGACGGTTAAGGAGAGGGGAGAACCCAATAACCAAGTGGCTAGATCATCGGAGAAGTTTTCGGCGATAAATTTACAAATATTATCAAACATTGCGAGCGTTCTGCCTTTGTAATTACTACCATCCACATCAATAAATTCAAGATTACTTGCTATCAATTCCTAAACAATTAAGCTAAATAAACCCCCGATCATTAGTAAAAGTCTTTGATTTCATGGTAATCTTTGACCCAAGCTTACGAAATATTATATCACCGATTAAGATAGATCATGATTTAATCTTGTTTTAAGTTCACAAACATAATTAACGGTAGCATAATCTGTCTTAATAATTAACTTTACTTCAGCCAGTAATTGACCAGATATATAGGGTTTATCTTCAATATTTTCCTGAAAATTAGGTAAGGATTCCAGACAGTTCAAATATTTATGAAATAGGGAATATTTGGGATACATAAGCAATAAAAATTTACCTTTTTTCTAAGATTAGTAAATATTCAGATTTCATGCCATCAGGATTTTTATTCTTGCGAGATTTGAATAATTGTCTGGTTTTAATTCTATCCTCAAAGACGGTATCAAAAATAAAGCCATTTTCCTGAAAATATTCCCCTAATATTCGCCAAGTTTCTACTTCCACCCCATCCACTTTCGGATTACCCACAAAAATGCAAGCTTTCCCAGCTTGTTTTAATTTTCTGGTGGCATTTTCTAAAGCGTTGATAGTGTGACAAAAATAGGAATCGAGTATTTTATGTAAATTCTCTTTCTCTAAACTTGATCTCACTTGATTTAAGGTTTCGGTTTCGATTAATCTGGTAGCCTGTCGGTAGGGAATTTCTAGCTTAGAGATTTTTTGCACTTCTTTTTCTGTATATCCTAACCAATATAAATCTAGTTTTGCTGTTCTGATATATTCCTGTGCTTGCAGATAGGGGGGTGAACTAATTAAACAATCTAACTCTAGATTTTGATCGATCTCAAAAGTGGCACTATCTACTCCTCCATAAAAAAGCACCTGATTATAATTGCGCCAAGTTACGGTAATATATTGATTGACGCTGGTTAAAGTTTCAAAACTCATCTCTTTAATCGTTCGTTTTAATTCCTCTTGCCAATTTCTTTGTAATAGTTCCTGTATATCTGATTTTTTGTATTTCGATTGAAATAATTTAGGTTTGGTATGTTCTGCATAGGAAAACTGTTTACTAACTTTCACTAAAACCGCTTGAATAATCTGGGAATACAAATCAGGTTCTAGACTTTTTTGACCAGCCCAAAGTTTCTGTAAAACTGCTAAAATCTCCTCTGGATACCAATAGTTTAAATTTGACCACTGAGGGATAAATTTATCCTCGTTGGCAAAAACTTCTAAGATTTTTTTATCTAACTCTGAGTAACTCAATGGTTCTTGGTGTTCTGTGATCTTAATCGGTATAATATGGTTTAAAAGATAATTAAGATCAGTTAAAACCGCATTTCTTTGACAAAGTTTAGCTTCTAAACCCACCGTACCCGAACCAGCAAAAGGATCGATAATCCAATCATCCTTTTTCGTGTAGTTATCAAGACAGAATCTCACCACTTGGGGAATAAATTTGGCAGGATAATAATAGATGCCGTGGGTTAGATAACTGGTGCTGGTGATTTCTGGTACTAAATCTCGAAAGGAAACTAATCGCGGGGTTCCCCGATTAAATTCTTCTAAATTATTAGAATCGAAAAGTTCTAAGTAGGGAGGCACAATTATTTGTAGGATGGGTTAGCGGTAGTGTAACATGAGCGGGCGTTGGGTTTCATGCTTCAACCCAACCTACGTTCATCTTATATTTAATTCCACCCACCCACTTAACTGCATGATTCGGCTATCAATTCTCTCTAGGGTGGACTAGCCAATTAAAATAAAGATTAAAACCGTAGTTGATCAATATTCTAACTTATCGTCCCCTAACCTAACCGACAACTCAGCTTTTTTACTTTTTACTTAACGTGATATACTGCCAAAGGAAAAAATGACGTTTTAATTAGTCTGCGTGAATAGCCAATCCTCGACGATTATAGAACAGGTTAGAGTTCTTGACCCCCTGACACAAACCGATCGCATTGCCGATGTCTGGATTGAGAAGGGGGTAATTAAAGCGATCGAATCTCAGCTTCCCCCAAGAGAAAATAGTAACTATATTTCTGGTCAAAACTGTATTTTTGCCCCCGGATTAGTCGATCTCTACAGTCATTCTGGGGAACCCGGCCACGAGGACAGAGAAACCCTTGCATCTCTGATCCAAGCTGCCACGGCCGGAGGCTGCACCCGGTTGGCAATTCTCCCCAATACTCTCCCCCCCCTCGATCACCCCGCAATCATTAGCACATTACAGCAAAAAAGTCAAGAGTTTTTTGACTCAAAATCGACTCGTCTGCATTTTTGGGCAAGTCTCACCCTAGGAAGACAAGGGCAAAAAATGACGGAATTAGCCGATTTAATGCCTGTAGCGGTGGGTTTTACCGATAATCGCAGTCTGGAAGATTTGGGACTGTTGCGGCGCTTATTGGAATACCTAAAACCCTTCGGTAAAAATATCGCCCTTTCCCCCGTAAATCAGCAATTAAAGGGTAATGGAGTCATGCGTGAGGGAGAAACCTCGATTCGCTTCGGTTTACCCGGAGATCCTGCTATTTCCGAAACCACTGCTTTAGCCACAATTTTAGAAATCGTCGGCGAAATTAATACACCTGTTCACCTAATGCGAATTTCTACCCGTCGAGGAGTGGAATTAATTCGCGAGGCAAAAATGCGGGGATTGCCGATAACCGCTAGTGTGACGTGGTTGCATCTGCTCTTAAATACAGGATCGATCGCCAGCTATCATCCCAGTTTACACCTCGCTCCCCCCTTGGGCAACGAAAGCGATCGCAAGGCGTTAATTGCGGCAATTAAGGAGGGAATTATCGATGCAATCGCGATCGATCATCGTCCCTATACCTACGAAGAAAAAACCGTCTCTTTTGCAGAAGCACCCCCCGGCGCGATCGGGTTAGAATTAGCTTTACCGCTACTCTGGGAAAAATTAGTAATAACCGGACAATTATCAGCTTTACAATTATGGCAAGCGCTTAGTCTCAATCCCTGTCATTGTTTACAACAAAAACCGGCATCTCTCAACCCCGGTAATCCCGCAGAAGCAATTCTTTTTCATCCCCAAGCAAGCTGGAAAGTAACGGCAAATAATCTTCACTCCCTCAGTCATAATACTTTCTGGTTAAATCAAACAATTACGGGAAAAGTCTTAGAAATGTGGAATTTTTAAAGGGTGGCCAATTTCTATCTTGAGACTCTCCTAGTTTTTTGGATAATGATCAGCTAGAATTCTAGAGAGAACTAGAGTAATGCCATGGAAAAAGAACTGGTATCGGACAAGCGCGGTTATCTGCTTCGCACGGTGGCAGAAGCTAAAGAAATTGTCCTTAATTGGTTGCGAGAAATAAATTTAGTTAATGCGATTAAATTAGGTTTACCAGAAGTGGATGACAGATATCATATTTGGCGAATTCCTCTATGTAATGACCAGAAAAAAACCGTTGGGGAAGTGGTGATCGATGCTTACACCACCGAAATTTTAGCCGATAGGACAACCCGGACTGAAATTATTATCGCTCGTCTGTTAAAACAGGATGAATCTAAATTAGAAAACCGCAAGAAAACCAAAAAAGAATATAAGCTTTCCTCTCTGAGAAATACCATCGGATTTGGTGATTGTGGCGAACTTTTAGAGGAAATGCCCGCAGAAAGTGTTGATTTAATCTTTACCTCACCACCCTATTTTAATGCTCGTCCGGAATATTCAGAATTTGAAGAATACGAAACCTATCTATTGAAGCTGCGACAGGTGATCAGAAAATGCCATCGAGTTTTGAGTGAAGGACGTTTTTTTGTCATTAATATTTCTCCCGTGCTGTTGCGTCGTGCTTCCCGTAATCAAGCTTCTAAACGTATTGCTGTCCCCTTTGATTTACATCGAATTTTTGTTGAGGAAGGTTACGATTTTATTGATGATATTATTTGGCTAAAACCAGAGGGAGCAGGGTGGGCAACTGGTAGAGGCCGCAGATTTGCCGCCGATCGCAATCCTCTCCAATACAAAACTGTGCCAGTGACTGAATACGTTTTAGTCTATCGTAAACACACGGATCTACTCATCGATTGGCATATTCGTAATCATCCCGATCAAGAAGTAGTAAAAGCCTCAAAAATTGCCGATGGTTATGAACGCACTAATGTCTGGAAAATTAACCCAGTCACTAACTCAAAACATCCCGCCGCTTTTCCTGTAGAATTGGCAGAAAAAGTGATTACCTATTACTCTTTTAAAGGTGATGTGGTTTTAGATCCCTTTGCCGGTTCAGGAACCGTGGGACTAGCGGCCGCTTCTTTAGATAGACGTTTTGTTTTATTCGAGAGTAATTTTCATTATATTGAACTGATACGAAAGCTAATTACTGAAGGCAATAAGACTGATTTAGACTCAGTTATTTGGCTTAAGTAGGTAGGCGTTAAAAATTATCAGATGCCCCCCTTATTAAGGGGGGATTAAGGGGGGATCGAACCTAAAATCCATTTTTAATTTAATTATAACCAGCTACTTAATTGTCCGTTAGAAAACTAACAATGAGCGAGGTAAACACCATGACAGCCGGTAAAAGTCACGCTTATTTTACTCCAAAAGACTATCTGGAAATAGAGAAAATTAGTCCCATTAAACATGAATATATACAAGGGCAAATCTTGGCGATGGCGGGGGCCAGTAAAGCCCATGTTATCATCACAGGTAATCTTTCGGCCCAATTAATTAATCATTTACGGGGTAGTGGTTGTCTTGCCTACGCTACCGATATGAAAGTGCGTCTCCCTAGCTTAAATATCTTCTATTATCCCGATTTTGCCATTACTTGTGACCAACGGGATCGAGTTTCCCAGGAAGATTTTATCCTGCATCCGCGAGTGATTATCGAGGTTTTATCCGACTCCACGGCAGCCTTTGATAGAGGCGATAAATTTGCCGATTATCAAACTATCCCCGAATTACAGGAATATCTGCTGATCGAGCAAAAACAAGTCCTAATTGAACAATATCAACGTCAATCTAATAACCTCTGGATTCCCCATATTTATCACGCGGGAGATTTAATCACTATTAACTGTATTAACTTTTCTTGTCCGATAGAAATTCTTTATCAAAACCTAGAAATTCTTAGCTAGAATCTTGGCCGTAAAAATAGTAAAATGGGGTCAGGTATTATAGGAGAAATTTGCCCTATTTCCTAACCCCCCAACAACTTAGATAATTAACCCCTTTGTCGAGTATTGATCACCTCACCGGCTGCATTAACTAACTCTAGCTGTAGCGGCATTTGTCCCATAGCGTGAGTGGAACAACTTAAACAGGGATCATAGCAACGAATACCCGCTTCCACCCGGTTTAACATCGCTTCGGGAATTTCGCCACCATGGATATAATGTTGGGCGATTTGTTTCACCGTTTGATTCATGGCCAAATTATTATTACCCGTGGCAATAATCAAATTCACCGTTTCAATCAAACCATTCTCATCCACTTTATAATCATGGAATAAAGTACCCCGGGGCGCTTCACTAACTCCCACCCCTTGCAGATTATTAATTCCTGCTTCGGCGCGACAGCGTGGAGAAACTATATCGGGATCGTCGATTAAAAGTTCGATACGCTCTAAACAGCCTAAAATCTCCACTAATCGGGCATAATGATAGTAAAAAGAAGAGGTGGCTACACCACCGACCCGATGGCGATATTCCCGTAACTCGATATCCGCCCCCTCCGTGCCAAAATGGGAACAAACATTTAAGCGCGCCAACGGACCAACCCGATAGATACCGTTGGGATAACCGAGGGGTTTATAGTAGGGAAACTTTAAATAAGACCATTTTTCTACTGATTCGCCGATATAATCGCGATAATTGTCTTCGCTGAGGTTATCGGCCACAATATTGCCTTGACTATCGGTAAAACGAATATGACCGCCGTAGTGTTCCCACTCGTCCCGTTTACCGACCAATCCCATAAACAGGGAAGGGAAATTACCAAAAGCGGCGATTTCTGTGGTTAAATTGTCTAGAAGTCCTTTAAACAGGTTTAAGGCCGTGTAAAGAGTCGCTTTAGACTCCGGCAGTCGTTCTTTAATCCATTGTCGCCCTTCTTCGCTCAGGGGAGAACGCACACCTCCCGGGACGGACCAAGCGGGGTGAATTTTTTTTGCTCCCAAAAGTTCAATAACTTTCTGTCCAAATTGACGTAAACGGATGCCCGCTCGCGCTAGGTCAGGATCGGCGGCGATTAAACCGAAAATATTCCGTTTAGCCGGGTCACTTTCCCAACCAAGCAGAAAATCGGGACTGCTAAGATGGAAAAAGCTTAAAGCATGGGATTGGGTTAATTGTCCCAAATTCATCAAGCGCCGCAGTTTTTCACCCGCAGGGGGGATTTGCACCGCTAGAATTTTATCGCCGGTTTTGGCGGCACAAAGCAGGTGACTAACGGGGCAAATGCCGCAAATCCGGGCAGTAATTCCCGCCATCTCCCACATCGGCCGTCCCTCGCAGAATTTCTCAAAACCACGATACTCGACCACATGAAAACGCACGTCATCCACTTCCCCCCCATCGTCAAGGAAAATCGAGATCTTGGCATGGCCTTCGATCCGGGTGACGGGATCGATAACGACGGTTTTAGTCATAGTAAGTCCTCATTGTTCAGGAGTTTCACAGAACGGCATTGTGGAGATTGCGATCGAGCTTGGTTTCAAAGATAATTTATCCCGATCTCCGCCCTGCTGTTTCTATGATAGTTATTACCCTCCTAGCAATCCTAATTTTTTTGACAATTTTTTCCGATTCTCAATCGGAAAAAAATTTAAAATTTTGTAGCAAATACTACAGAAAATAGTTCGGGAATCCGCAATGATTGTGTCTCTCTTTGCTGGTGTTGATCGGTCATTATATATATAGAAGTCGGTTCTCGGCTGTTAGTCTTCCTCTCAAGGCTGAGGGCGAAAGGGTCGGAATTCAGCTAGATTGTTGACGGCTAATCGGGAAAATCACCTTTTTGTTTTGTAATCTTACCTAACAGTATCAGCGGCACTGCCGAGGATTCAGGAAAAAGCGACCCAAAAACAAGCGATTGTAGTTGATAGTCCTACACTATAATACTTTTGTTCTGGATGTTGAGAAAAAAGCATAAACTTAACATCATACCAAAGAATGAATTAACTTTGAACCTTTAGGGGATTGCCCGCGTCTAAAAGCGCAGGATACAATCAAAGAAATTCCGATCAAACTCATACCGACTTCAGATAAGCCAGACTCACCCGCGAGTCGGAATAGTAACAGACTTTTTCTGTGTCAAGGAGTCACCACCAAACCAATGCCCACCGCAAAAACCAACCAAACTCAATCACAGCCCACCCTCAATGCCGATATGGTGCGTACCTATCTGCACGAAATTGGGCGAGTTCCCCTCCTAACTCACGAACAAGAAATTATTTACGGCAAACAAGTCCAACGGATGATGAGCCTGTTAGAAGCGAAAGAAGCACTATCGAAGCAATTAGGACGGGAACCACAGCGCTTGGAGTGGGCGGATTCGGTGAATTTAAGCGAAAATGAACTGGATCGCGCCTTGAAAACCGGCGATCGAGCTAAACGGAAAATGATTGAAGCTAACCTCCGCTTGGTAGTTGCGATCGCCAAAAAATATCAAAAGCGGAACATGGAATTCCTAGATCTAATTCAAGAGGGTAGTCTGGGATTAGAAAGGGGTGTAGAGAAATTTGATCCCACCAAAGGTTATAAATTTTCTACCTATGCCTACTGGTGGATTCGACAAGCGATTACCCGTGCGATCGCTCAACAGGCCCGCACCATTCGTTTACCCATCCATATCACCGAAAAACTGAATAAAATCAAAAGAACCCAGCGCGAACTCGCCCAAAAACTGGGCAGAAGTGCCACTCCCGCCGAGATTGCCCTAGAATTAGAGCTAGAACCCGCTCAAATCCGCGAATATCTCAGTATGGCTCGTCAACCCATCTCCCTTGATGTGCGCGTCGGCGATAACCAAGATACGGAATTGTCGGAACTATTAGAAGATAGCGGAGTTTCTCCCGATACCTTCATCACCCAAGAGTTATTACGGCAAGACTTAGCCAATCTCCTGGCCGAATTAACCCCCCAACAACGGGAAGTGATTACTCTCCGTTTCGGTTTAACCGATGGCAAGGAGTTATCCCTAGCCAAAATCGGTCAGAGAATGAACATCAGTCGGGAACGGGTGCGACAATTAGAACACCAGGCCCTAGCTCATTTACGCCGTCGCCGGGCCAACGTCAAGGAATATATTGTCGCCAGTTAGTAAAATTAGCAAATAACCAAGAAGGAGAGCGCAAGCTCTCTTTTTTTTGGGTTTATTATTGCTAAATTTTTAACCAACCTGAACAAAAAAAGGGTAAATTTTGCCAGTGTACTTAGGGTTGGCTGAAAAAGTTTTTCGTGGGGACAGGGTGTGGGGTGTAGGTTTTTACCGATTTTGAGGGGGTCAATTACCTAATTTTCAGGGGAAAAGTCCAGGGATTTTCCCCCCAATCACTTCCGTCGCCGGTACTTTTTGATTGACAAAAGGTCTAAAAGTCTTACCCAACAAGGTTTTAAGATTTATTCAGCCAGCCCTAAATAGACCATTTAACTGATTATTATTCCTTCTTAATTCTCCTGACTACTGACTCCTAACCCTAACAACAATTTTTGATTTTTACAAGAGGTCTATTATTTAAGCTGGCAGTAATCTCACCTAAGTCTCCGAGAAAGTCAAGAAATGCCCAAAAGCGCCAAGAGTTCTAATTTTAGCTACCCCCGGTACTTCTGTGGTGTAAATACTGAACACACCTAGATTTTGCCGTTGACTAGAGGTTTCGATCGCTGGTTTTAAGATTTGATTTTTGATCACATTTCTGGCTGCCACCGGCAAAGAATCGATCGAGCCACAGAGACTGATTTTCTCGCAAGCGATTTTGTCGGCATGAGCGAGGAGTTTTTCGGCGGCGTATTCGCTGTAAAGTTCTTGGGGGGGATTGGTAAATCCCATAATCCCCGCTATTACCCCCAAGGCGATCGCTCCCTTGAAGAAATTACCCCCCATAGCTACTTAGCTCCTTGATTTTGTCTTCTCCACTCTAATTTTGACAAGACATTTTCGATCTGCCTAGGGGGCAGTGTTAATTTCTTAAACCAATACCGGGTGCATAGCACTCTAGTACATTTCCCGTGAGACTGCAACTAACCAACAGATAATCACAGTGAGAACAGGCGGTGCTAACGAGATGGTGTTCTAAAATATGCTGTCTTTCGGCAAAATTTCCACAATTAGGACAGCGCACTTGTTGCCGGGTGATCATAGCAAACCTCATTAATTAGTTATCTTCTGTATATCAAGCTAGTTTTTCTTGATCCCAATCGATTTAAACCTGTTTTCTCCTTGATCCCCATTATGGAGTCGCTCATCTGATCTTGCTAGTAATTTTTACTAAACTTTGCAATTTTTCTTGAAAAATTTAATAATTTCTTCCTAGGGGTTTCTACCGTGATCGGGTATGTGTCGGTAATTTTGGGGAAGGGAAAGCCAGAAAGCGAACTCTTAAACTGCTGATCCCTTACTGCTATAATTACCGCTGAGATTATTGATTATCCTATGAAGTATGCTCTGGTTCACGAGTGGTTAACCCCAAAAGCGACGGGGGGATCGGAATTAGTGGTTAAGGAGATTTTACAATGTCTAGAGGCGGATTTATACGCTTTGATCGATTTTGAGTCCACTAATCCCGATAGTTATCTCTATGGTCGCTCGATCGGGACAACTTTTCTGCAAAATTTCCCGAAAGCGAGAAATGGCGTCCAAAAATACTTACCTTTTCTTCCCCTAGCGATCGAGCAGTTAAATTTAGAGGATTATGATGTAATTTTATCCTCCTCCCATTGTGTGGCTAAAGGGGTTTTAATTCGACCGGATCAGGTTCATATTTGTTACTGTCACAGTCCGATGCGTTATGCTTGGGATTTAACTTTTGACTATCTGGCTAATAGTAAGTTAGGACAGGGATTACCCGGTATTTTCACCCGTTATCTTTTGCATGGTTTGCGTCAGTGGGATGTGATTTCTGCTAATCGTGTGGACTATTTTCTAGCTAATTCCCACCACACCGCTAGACGAATTTGGCGCTGTTATCGACGGGAGGCAAAAGTTATTTATCCTCCCGTACAAATCGAGCGTTTTCCCTACCAAGAGAAAAAAGAAGATTTTTATTTAGTAGTCTCTCGTTTGGTTAGTTATAAAAAAGTCCCTTTAATCGTGGAAGCATTTAATCAATTGGGATTACCCCTAGTGGTTATTGGAGATGGTCCACAAATGGCTTTAATTCGTCAGTTAGCTAAGGATAATATTCAGATTTTAGGTGCGGTTTCTGATCGAATAGTAGCAGAATATATGTCGAAAGCAAAAGCGTTTATTTATGCTGCTTGTGAGGATTTTGGTATTGCTTTAGTGGAAGCGCAAGCTTGTGGTACTCCCGTGATTGCATTTGCTGCCGGAGGTGCTTTAGAAACCGTGCGAGAGCTGCGGGAAAATTCTCCCCAGGGAACAGGATTACTTTTTCGGGAACAAAATCCCCAATCCTTGCTGGAAGCGGTCAAATATTTTGTCGATCACGGTGATAAAATTGATCCAGAAAATTGTCGGCAACAGGCTAATAGATTTACTCCAGAGGTTTTTAGAAATGCTTACAGTTTGTTTATAGAGGAACATTCAATATCTAAAAATTATTGCTAACTTTAATTAGAGCAGTTATCCTAATGGTGAGCTAGGAAGTTTTCGTTTTAGGGAGTCGGTCATCGGTCGTTGATAACAAATTAGGTTACACTTTATCTTGATGAGAAACGTTGTATTTCAGCAATGGTGGGAGTGCATCACCTGCGCTCAAAATGTAATATTATGGATATTTCTCGAAAGTAGATATCTAGCCAACGCTGATAGCTTACCGTGGTGATTGTGATGACAGAAAAGCGAGGATTATAGCCGTGCCTTGGAATCGAGTTAATCAATGGGTAGAAAAACGCTCTTTAGGGGCCTTAGAATCAGCTTATCAGAGAGCGCTCAAAATTAAAGCGATCGAAGATAAACATTTTGGGGGACAAAAAATTTCCCCGGCTGCTGTGGGAGGAAAAAGTGTTTATGATTACTTTCAAAGTACCCTAGAGCGAGAATTATTACAGATACGTCTCGATTTAACTCAAGTGCGTCTGGGTAATTTTATCAATCCGCAAACTAACCCAGAAAATAATAACATCCTAGAGACTTTAAAGGCGATCGAGGATATTATCGGTAAATATCGCCTAGACTTAGGGGAATTGCTGCCCCCATTACCGAATAATCAAACCCCAAATCTGTCTAATACCAATCTCACCGATGATAGCTCCAGAGATAAAACTAACCAGACAATTTCTCCTGCCACTGGTAATAAATTTTTTAACTTCCAGCAAGAATTAACCCCCGAATACGAACAAACCGTTATTAAACAACTCCGTACCCTGCGACAACAGCAACGTATTGCTATTCGTTTTATCCTGATTATTATTTTAGTTCCTCTCTTGGTGCAGGTTATTAGTAGGAACTTTATTTTTAGCCCTGTTTTAAACTATTTTGGTGTGGATAGAGCGAAAATATCAGAAGTTTATATTTCTCAGGAA
Organism: Microcystis sp. LE19-41.2A; assembly: GCF_027530405.1. NCBI lineage: Bacteria > Bacillati > Cyanobacteriota > Cyanophyceae > Chroococcales > Microcystaceae > Microcystis > Microcystis sp. LE19-41.2A. Next base: position 14,567 of record NZ_JAPZQJ010000215.1, read on the forward strand.
ATTGGCGAAAAATATCTCAGGGAATTTGCTCGACTTCAAGAAATTAAAGAAATCAAGCAGGTTTTAGGAGTAGTAAAAGCAGGGCATGAATCAGAAGAAACTTTTCGGGAACAGGTGGAGGAATTATTTAAAGAAGCGGGTTATGAAAGTCAAGATGGTTGGAAAAACTTACTCTCCGATATAACTGGATTAATAGCCTTTATTGCGATCTTAATTTTTGGTCGTCAACAATTGGCAATTACGCGAGCTTATGTTAGTCGTTATTTTCTCAGCTTAAATGATATAACCAAAGCCTTTATCTTTATTCTCTTTACCGATATATTTGTCGGGTTTCACTCGGCGGAGGGTTGGACGGTAATCTTAGAAACTTTGTTCCGGCACTTTGGTTGGCGCGAGAATATTACATTTATTAGCTTGTTTGTGGCCACGGTTCCCGTTATCCTAGATACAATCTTTAAACTATTAATATTTAATTATCTGACTCGTAAATCTCCCACTGCCGCAACTATCCTAGAAAAGATGAACCAGTAACGCCCTATGATCCTTAGTATTGCCGATACCTTCATTAAAAGACCCGTTCTGACCACAGTTTGCTCGATTTTAATCGTTTTGATCGGAGCGATCGCTGTTCCCTTTTTACCCCTAGAAAAACTGCCCCAGTTGGCATTTATTCAGGTAGCGGTAAATGCCAACTATTTGGGAACCGATGCCAAAACCGTACAGGATAACGTTACCACGGTACTCGATCGCCAGATTAACGGGACAGAACAGATTGTTTATATGCAGTCCCAGAGTACCAACACTGGACAAAGTACGGTGAATGTCTTTTTCCCGGTGGAAATGGATCGTAACATTGCCCAAGTCTTGGTACAAAACCGTGTCAGTACCGCCGCCGCTAGTTTACCTGAAGAAGTGAACCGGCAGGGGGTGACAACTAATACCCAATCCCCCAGCGTTACCCTTGCCTACGGGATTTCCGCCAAACCAGACGAAAAGGGCAATTATCCCTACGATACGGTCTTTTTAAGTAACTTTGTCGATCGGGTCATCGATGCCGAGATTCGCCGGATCGAGGGGGTTGGTAGTACAACAATCATCGGGGAGAGGGAATACGCCCTACGTTTTTGGCTTAATCCCGATGCTTTAGCCGCTAGGGGTGTATCGGCGGAACAAGTAGTACAGGCGATCCGAGAACAGAATATTCAGGTGGGTGCGGGGACAATTGGCGGTGATCCTAGTCCCGAAGAGCAGCAATTCCAGATCGCCATTCGCGCCGTTGGTAGGGTGGCCACCGGGGAGGAAGCGGAAAATATTGTCGTCAAAGTCGGGGAAAATGGCGATTTAATCCGAATTAAAGACGTAGGACGCGCAGAAATCGGAGCCGAAAGCTACAGTACCGCCGCCTATTTCGACAAATCCCCCGCCGTTGTCTATATCGTCTATCAGTTACCCGGTTCCAACGCTTGGAATACTGCCAAACTGGTAAAAGAAAAAATGGCGGAACTAGAACCAAGTTTCCCCCCGGGGTTAAATATCGCCATTACCCTCGATAATACCGCCTTTGTCGCCGCTTCCCTAGAAGAAGCCTTTGGCACTCTGGTGGAGGCGATTTTACTGGTTATTCTCGTCATTTTTATCTTCCTTCAGGATTGGCGCACCACGATCATTCCGGCGATCGCTATTCCCGTATCTTTGATCGGAACCATGGCCGTCGCCCTGGCTTTAGGCTATTCTCTCAATAACCTCTCCTTGTTTGCCGTCATTCTAGCCACCGGTTTAGTGGTGGACGACGGCATCGTGATCGTAGAAGCGGTATCGGAAAAATTACGGCAGGGAATGCGGCCATTTCAAGCTGCCCTCGATGCCATGGGTGAGTTAACCTCGGCGGTGATCGCCAGTTCTCTTGTACTGCTGGCAGTTTTTATTCCCGTCACCTTCTTCCCCGGTACGGTGGGGATCGTTTATCGACAATTTGCCGTCATCATCTCCGCTTCAATTATCATCTCCACCTTTAACGCCCTCAGTTTTTCCCCCACCATGTCGGCGATTATCATGAAACCGCCCCAAGGCACCCGCGGCCCCTTGGGACTGTTTTTCGAGGGCTTTAATCGGGGTTTCAACGCAGTTAAAGAGGGCTATCGACGCTCGATCGAATTTCTGATCCGCATCCGTTTTTTAGTGTTACCCTTCTTTATCGCCGCCCTCTTTCTCACAGCTTGGAGTTATAGCACCACTCCCCAGGGTTTTATCCCCGAAGAAGACCAAGGTTATGCCTTCGTTTTGGTGCAAGCACCCCCCGGGGTTTCCCTGCGCTACACCGACCAGGTTATCCGTCAGATTAACGAAGAAATTCTCGACGGTATCGAAGAAATCGAACACTTTGTCGGTATGGCGGGCTTTAGTTTTGCTGGAAGTGGTAGCAACCAAGGGCTATTTTTTGTCAAGTTAAAAGAATGGTCGGAACGGCCCGGCGAAGATAAGTCGGTTTTCGGGGTTCTGCGGAAAATTAACCAACAATTAGCCACTAAAGTCCCAGATGCTCGCGCTTTCGCCGTTAATGCGCCCCCCGTGGATGGATTAAGTTCTACCGGCGGTTTCGAGTTATTTATCCAAAACCGCGCTTCTTTCCCCATGGACGCTTTGATTGCCAACGCTAATAACGTCATGGCCGAGGCCCGAACAAGACCGGAATTATCGGGAATTTTCACCCAATTTACCACCGACACGCCGATGCTGGAACTTTCCATCAATCGCAACCAGCTACAGGCGCAAAACGTCGATATGCAGGCCGTTTTCGGTACCCTGCAAACCTATCTCGGTTCCAACTTCGTCAACCAATTCGTCTTAGGCGATCGCTTGTATCGAGTCTTTGCCCAAGCAGAAGCGGATTATCGCTCTAATCCTGAAGATATTAACCGTCTTTACGTCCGTTCCCGTACCGGGGCCAATATTCCCCTATCGGGTTTGGTTAGCGTCAAACGCTTCACCTATCCACCGATTATCACTAACTTTAACCTCTATCCCTCGATTAACGTTCAGGGTAGTCCCGCCCCCGGTTTTAGTACGGGACAGGCGATCGCAGTGATGGAAGATGTTTGTCGGAAAGTCCTGCAGCCCGGTTTCGGTTACGCTTGGACGGGTACAGCTTTCCAAGAAAAAACTTCCGCCGGGGCTGCCCCAGTTATCTTCGGATTAGCCTTTATCGTGGTTTTCCTCGTCCTTGCGGCCCAGTACGAAAGCTACATCGACCCGATTATCATCATGATTACCGTTCCCCTAGCGATCCTAGGGGCTATGGGGGCCTTACTGTTGCGGGCGAATTTCCTACAAGTGGGTAGTCTGTTCCCGGCGGTGAATAATAATATCTATGCTCAGGTGGCTTTGGTCATGTTGATCGGTTTAGCGGCCAAAAATGCCATCTTGATCGTGGAATTCGCTAACCAGTCCCGTACTTTGGGTTTAAGTATTCCCGATGCGGCAGCCCGGGCCTCGACGGAACGCTTAAGACCGATTCTGATGACGGCTATTTCCGGTTTAGTCGGTTTCTTGCCCTTGGTTATCGCTTCCGGCGCCGGGGCGATGAGTCGTTGGTCCCTGGGAACTGCAATCCTAGGCGGTTATCTGATTTCCACGGTGTTGAGTTTATTTCTTGTCCCGGTGTTGTATGTGCTGATCAAACAGTTCGAGGCCCGATTCCTCTCCTCGAAACCCCCGAAAAGTGGCGGTTCTGGCGGCAAAAAAACCCCTTCTCTCGATGGGGAAAGGAATACATCAGAAACCCCGATAGAAGAAGGGGCCATTTCCTCTTTGAAAATCTCTCCTCAGTCCCCGAATGACTAGGGTGTTAGGAGTCAGGAGACAGGAGCCGGTCGTCAGTAGCCGGTCGTCAGTAGTCAGGAGTCAGTAGTCAGGAGTCAGGAGTCAGGAGATTATGGTTCTTCGGTTTGTGTTATGCAATGGACGGGAGTTATAAGGGATGAAACCCTTATATAGAAAGACATTGCTTCGATTTGTGCCAATTGTTTTCAATCTAGAACGAGCTAATCAATTAAGTCTCTTGCCAGATAAGGATTTAGCCTATTTATGCCCCCTGATCGAACCATACCAAGTAACGAAGAACCACAAAACAAAGCGAGCAACTGGAACATCTCCCCCTAGATGTTAAGTCTGATTGCCCGTTTATTCTCAATAAGCACTGTTTATTGAGAATGATCGGAGGAACCCTGAAATTTTCGGCTTAGTTGGTGGCAGCTTGCCGCCAACTCACTCCTCTAGATAAGTATTTTGACTCAGGCATCTTCCTCTTTTGAGACGTTGTGACACTTAGGGTGCGGAATGTGGGTTGGAGGATATTCCTCAGCGTCGCTTGTTCTGGAAACTCGATGTAGTAATACAAACAACGGCGCAAAAACGGTTTGGGCAGTTCCTTCTCGCGATTGCTGGTGACGATAATCAGGGGCAAAAATGGCCGCCTTTCCTTCCTCATCTTGCCTTTGAGAGCATCAAAGCGCATCTGAGGTACTTCTTTTACCTGAAATTGCAACCGATCTAACTCCAGCAGCAAGTCATTAGGAAAATCGATGTCCGCCTTGTCAATCTCATCAATCAGCACCACCGAGGGGATGTCCTTTTCTGACTGTTCAATCGCCCTTCCCAACTCTCCTAGAGTAACGTACTTTTGCCGCAAGGGAAATTGATTCAGTGAGGGGGATGGCTGGCGATCGCTACTTTTGACTTTCTGTTGCTTACTAAGCTCAGGTTCCGCTCGATTTTCCCATACTTTTTGCTCCTGAATGTCGTACAGCCGCCCCAAGGCATCATAGTCGTAGAGCAAATCCTGCGCCCGACTGGTGGAACGGATGTAGCAGGAATGGAGAGGATAACCTAGTTCATAAGCCACTGCATAGGCGAGTCGCGTCTTGCCACAGCCAGCGTCTCCTTCCAGCAACAGGGGACGGCGCAAATAAAGGGCAGTATTGACGGCATTGGTTAGGGTTTGGGAGGCAACGTAAGGTTCAGGTTCCCGCCAAGCATCAGTAAGCGGTTGGTAGGGACATTTGCCCTCACCCGTGTATTGTCGTTTTTCAAGGTCATCCATACAGTTTAGAACTACCTTGTAGTTCGCGGACGATTTGGTTCATTTCCTGGTAAGTTCCTATTAAATTACCATATTGGCTTTCCAATCGCTTTAGGTAGTTTTCAATTCCCTTCTCCTCAATTCCTAAAATTTGGAGTTGACCGCGAAACCAAGGCAAGAGGTCATCAGGCTCGAACCGTTTGGGAGTTGGTAAAGCAGGAAATCCCGTCAGGATCCGTTTTCCCTGAAGATTTGCCCAAAGAATCACGAAACAACGGCTCTTTCCTGTTAAGTAAGGATCAATAGAGGAATGGGTATCTGTCCAAAAATCTTGGGACAGGGACTTGATAATTTTGGGAGGAATGTCATAATTCCAAATGATCAGCACAAGGTCAGAATTATATTGAATTTTAAATAAATCAGTAAAACATTCAAGTTGATGTTTTTCCAAAAACTTACTTTTAATGTCGGCAGAAGTGGCTATACTATCTCGGTAGAGGCTGATTTCTAATCGTTCATTCTTCCGTCCAGTTTTCTGTTTCAATTCTCGCCGTATGCGTTCGATAATATATTGCTCTAGAATCACAAATTCACCCGCAACAGCAAAGACAAAAGCGCCTTCATATCCCACTTGTTGTCTAAAGTCTCCTATCATTTTGTCTAGATTATAGTTGATAATTAAACCTCTGTCAATTTTGATGCTTTGTTGTACTGAAGTAGTTGATTCTTCGCGTCCTTGAGTGAGTAGGCTAGAGATTTGGCTTCCTTGTGGTTTCTGAGTGCTGGCTTTCTGCTGTTGTTCCCATTTGGTAATGACATAGTTGATGAAATTTTTGTCGTCATTGGATAAGTTTAAATCGATTTGGCTGATATATTCTAATAAAACGACCAATCCTAATCTTTGTGAACTATCAACAGTAATGTAAACTTCTGAGAGTTTTTGGCACAGGATAATTACAAATTGAAAGGGAGGTTTATCTAACGGAATTAGACTACAGTATTTGCCTAGTCCGCAGTTGGTGAACAAGGCGCGGCGAAAGTCCTCATCAAGCAACATCTCAATAAATGCTGGTAAGGAAGCCGAAGTCAACCTAGAAAATGAACCCGCACTCGTGAGAAAGCATCGACTTAGGTTGCACTGAGGAAGAAAATCTGCTTTAACTAAGGATATGCTTCTTCCCATCGAGAGCCCTGAAACCGAACGCACTCCCTTGGTCAACTGGTTGCTGAACCTGGTGGCCGAGCAAAAACAGGTGATTGAGAACCAGGAAAAAACTATAGCTGACCTAGAGAGGAAGGTAGCGCGACTCGAAAAGCAAGTCAAGGGCCTCGACGAGGAACTTAAAGCAGCCAAGAAACTGAAGAGCCGGCCTAAAATCAAGCCCAGTACGCTCAACCAAGAAAAAAAGACCCCAAAAGAGGGGGAGAAACGAGCCGGTTCCGAGAAAAGGAGTAAAAAGACCAGCTTTGTCCCAGATGAAGAGCGGCTCATCGAACCGGAGGAGCTACCAGAAGGAGCGACCTTCAATGGCTACCGAGAATACGACGTACAAGATTTAATCATCCAACGGCACAACATTCGCTTCCTGCTGGCCGAATATGTCACCCCAGAGGGAAAAACTATCGTGGGAAAGTTACCTCCCGAATATCAGGGTCACTATGGACCGACCTTAATTTCCTTCACCCTCTATCAGCACCACCAGTGTCGAGTGCCCCAGACCCTCATCCTCGAGGAGCTCAGGGAACTAGGAATCGATATTTCAGCAGGTCAAGTCAACCGCATCCTAATCGAGAATAAAGAGTCCTTTCACCGAGAACAGGAGCAAGTCTTTCAGGTGGGGTTGGAGACAGCCGAGTATATCCACACCGATGATACGGGAGCCAGACATCAAGGAAAAAATGGGTTTTGCACCGTCATCGGCAACGACCTGTTCGCCTACTTCAGCAGTAGCAACAGCAAGAGTCGAGAAAACTATTTGCGGATGTTGAGAGGTACCCAGGAGGACTTTGTGCTCAATGAATACTCCCGTAGCTATCTTGAGGAGCATCAACTAGCTGCCTCCCACTTGGCTAAACTCAAATTTTCCTCTCAGGTCATCAGTCATGGGGACGAAGAGTGGAGCCAATACCTAGAGAGCTTAGGCATCACCAGCACCACGGCGGTGAAACTGGTGACTGAGGCGGCTCTGTTGGGCAGTGCCATCGAAGGGGGAGTTTCCCCAGAACTCGTTGTTCTGAGTGATGGAGCCAGACAGTTTGCCATCTTGGTTCATGCTCTTTGTTGGGTCCACATGGAACGAGGCATCCGTCGCCTACCCGGAGCCACGGCACAACATCGCCAAGACATCGCCGAAGTCACCTCAGACTTGTGGGACTATTATCAAGAACTGAAGGCTTATCAACAGCAGCCTACTCCAGGGGAAAGGGAGCGTTTAGACCGACGCTTTGATGAGATTTTCGGGCGGCGCTACCCCGAACACTACGGTCTGAATCTGGCTCTCCAACAGTTCTGTACCTACAAACAGGAGTTACTGCGAGTGCTAGACGCGCCGCAAGTGCCGCTACATACCAATGCTGCTGAGTCTGACATTCGAGAGTATGTTACTCGGCGCAAAATTAGCGGCGGAACCCGCGATGACGATGGTCGTCGAGCCCGCGATACCTTTACGGGACTGAAAAAGACTTGCCGCAAGCTGGGGGTTTCTTTCTGGCAATATTTGCTGTCCCGCTGTTTGGGGGATGAAACCGTTTCCTATCTGCCGGCTCTGATCAGAGCGCGGGCGGCTCCCCAGAACAGTCTCAGCCTGGAAGTTGGTCACTAGCTAGACACTACCTAACAGCCACAGGCGATAGGCTGAGAGGCCAGAGATGCTGTCGTGGCTTTCATCTTACCTCTCAGCGGTTTTTGAGATGTTGCCTCATCAACGGTTTGCAGGACTGCATTACTGATGAGAAGTTTCTGAAGTTGGTTACTTTCTTTGTAGGTTAAAAATTTCACTTTTCGTTATTAGATTTGATTATGAAACGCCTTTTAATTAGCCTCACCAATTAGGGTAAATGCCGTCCAGTTTTTTGGTTCAGGGTATTGAGATTTTGTTGTTTGCATTGCTTTTCGGAGAGCCTTGGCTTTATCTGAATTATTCTCGTGATATTTTTCATAAAACTTATCCATTAATAATGGCGTAGCATTTTCATCTGGTACTTGCCATAAGGAGACAATAATACTAGGAACCCCAGCAGCCATCCAGGAACGGGATAAACCAATAACTCCATCCCCAGAAATTTTTCCTTGCCCTGTATCACAAGCACTCAAAACAACTAATTCTGCATTAATTTGGTAGCCTAAGTTTAGAATTTTTTCTGCCGTTAAAAGTCCATCGTATTCATTGCTAGGAGCTAGTGCAATCGCCCCTTGTAAAGGATTTCGGTCATCAAACTTGCCATGAGTAGCCAGATGAATCAACCGTGCTTGAGATAATTTCTGTCTAATGTTTTTCTCAGTTGCTTCTTGACCAATAATCGCCTGAGTTTTTAGCCGTTTGGCAACAGCTTTTGCTTCCTCTTCTGACCCCTTAATCGGTTTAAAGTCTCCGGGCATCGGACTAGGATTGCCCACCACAAGAACTTCTTGTGCCTTTCCTAGAACTTGCTGTCGTCGCTTATGAGTTGACTCCAAAACTTGAATGGCTGGAGATGTAAGGATAGTGTATTTGTCAATTAGATATTGCCCCTGCTGGTCTTGGAGCGCAGGAAACGGCAAGAGAAACAGTCCTTGGTGAGGAATGAAGATAATATGGGCTTCTGGGTTGGTAGGCAACAATTGAGCAATAGGCTTTATTAGAAGTTCGTGAAGTTTTTGTAATCTGATGTTAATGGGAGAAGAAGCTTTTTCTAATTCGCTGACTAAAATTTCTCTAATTGGTGAATTGGGAGCATTAGCAAATCTGACAGCGGCGGTATTACGCTCAGGATAGACACTAACTACTTCTCGTAGATACTCAAGAGGTTCTTTCGTGATTCTAACTAAATCACCTGGCTTGAACTCTGGCTCAACAGTGTTCCCGCGAGCTTTTCCCCCTACACCCATAAATTCACGAGCTTCAGTTACAATTTGGTTGAGAGAATTACCTGAAAATTTTAAATCAACTGAGCGAAACTCAATTTTACCGTTAGGCTGAACGACCCAGATATAAAGTTCTGATTCTTGGGTTGATTCTTGGGTTTGCAGTTTGTTTGGCTCTATTAACTCATCCCCAACAATCCAATATTCGACCAGTGTAGCGTTTTGTTCCCTGGCAATTTGCTGGATTTGTTTGATTGTTGGTGGATTAGCTGTAATTGGGCGAGTTGATTTGGGAGATACCTGGGTTGCTAGTAGATCGGCAAATGCCCTGGCTCTGGCAATTTCTGATGCTAGTAAAGCTTCTTCTTTAGCGTCCAACTCTACTAGATACGTAATTAGTTTTTGAAGAAAGGGTTGTGCTTTATCTAACGCAACAATCTTATCTGCATACTTGGTTAATCTTTGTCTCCAATTTTCTACATAACTTGCCAATACTGACCGAATAAGATTTGCTTGCTGTGGGGTAGGAAGAGATAAATATTTTGTCTGATTCATTGCCTGTCGGATTTCCACCGCATTTTCCAAACTGGTTATTAAATCTTCATAATCTTGAAGTTGAAAATGGCAATGAGTAAGATTTCTAATAAGATTTGCTTCGTCTATGAGGTAACCATAAATTGTAGAAATATAGGTTTTCGTATTGCTTCTTTCTTGTTGGTAAAGTGTTAATGCTTCTTCTAAAGGTTTCAAAGCCTGTTCGCATCTACCTTGAAGAACTAAATCTGCTCCTAAATCTTTTAGATACCATTTATCTTCGGCAAGTTCTGTCGCAATAGGGTTTCTATAAGATTCTTTTGTTCGTTCAGCGAGAAAGCTTTTCTTCTCAATTGGGCTGATTTCAGTTTCCAAAATACCTGTTAAAGTTCTACCACCAGAAACTGCTCGAAAAAATCCTTCCCCTTCTTCTTTATCTGAACCTTTCCAAGTAAAATTTAATCTGTTTTGTTGAACTATTCCTTCTATTGTTCCCCCACCATGCCCTGTATAAGTTCCATAAACTTTTTCTCCATCTTGTTGTAGAGTAACTTCTCCGAAAGCTGCCAAAGATTTTTCCTGCCAAACACCTTGAAAACTAGGAGGGAGAGTTTCTATTTCACCTGTAAAGTTTGCTTGATAAGTGCTAGACTGCCATGCTGAACTATTCCCTGTAGCTTTAATTGTTCCTGAAATTTGGTTATTTTGAATTTTAAAAATTAAAGCTCCTTCAATACCAGTAACTACTAAAGGAGAGTTGTTTGATTCGTTTACACGACTAGAGGGAAAAGCCCACCAAGTTAAATCGGGAAATATTCCCGAACTTGGACTTGATTTAAGCTGTAAAGAAACCTGATTGTTATTTACGGTTATTTGGCTTTTCACCGAGGATAAAACCTCTTCGGATATCCAAGAAAGGCTACCATTTCTGTCTCGTGCATCTGTTTCTAAAGTTACTACAAAAGGATTAGGGTTTTTCGTCGAATGATTTGGCTTAATTTTGAGAATTCCAGAAAGAGTTCCAAAAGATTTATCATCTGTTTCTCCTTGAAGAGAAATTTTAAAAACTGAGGGAACTTTTATCCCTTCGATTTCTGTTTTGGGTGGACTATAAGTAGCTTGAACGTTTCCCTGGGATAGTGTTTGAGAAATCCTCGCAATCTTTTGAGAATCCATCGCTGAGACAGTATATATTGCATCTAAAACTGCTTTGTCCCCTTCTAGAAAGATTGTGCCATCTACGGAGGTACTAGAACCTCCCCATTGACGCTCCCCTTGAAATTTCCAGATGTTGTCAACTTTTGAATAGGTACCAAATATCGGATATAAATCGTCGCTGACATTAGCCATTGGAGGGGGAGCAAAAACAAAGGTATTATCGTCAGAAAATATCCAATTTGCGCCTAAAAACATCACTTGTAGCTGTTCTGTTCCCCACCATGCTCCTTGAAGATTCTGAAATTGAGGCTCTTTTGTCCCTGTTAGCGATAGTGTTACTTTCGCTTTTGATAAGTCAGCCTTTATCGTTTTGGTTATCCCCTTTTGTCTAGCAGATGGTACTGGTAACAAACGAGATTGAAAAATCGGCAAACTCTGCTTTTTGATTGGTTTAGTAACAATATTGTTCTCATTTGTTGGATTGGGAGCAGTCGTTTCTGATTTTTTCGTTACTATCTCGCCTGTAAACTTAGCCCGATAGGTGCTGGATTGACCTTCATCTGAAATTCCCGAAGCATTGATTGTTCCAGAAATTTGATTTCCTTGAATCGAAAAAGTAAGTATTCCACTTTTAGCTACAACTCTCAAACGATTAGGTCGATTGGGAATTTCGGTTGAATCTATTTCTATTCTAGGTTGACCAAGCTCTTCATTTCTTTGATTAATTTCTTCATTAATCTGGTTCAGTTCTTCGTCTAACTTTCTAAGCTGATCTACTAGCGAACCCCGTGTAAACCAAGTGAAATCGCTACGGAATCCCTCACTAGGATTGACTTCCATGCGTACCTGACCGTTAGTAACGGTAATTTGGCTATAGTGTTCTTGCCTCTGCGGATGATCTGATAAATAGGATTGCCAAAATAAACTGCCGATTGTCAGTTCTTCAGGACTCGCCGCATTCATGTAGAGTGATACTAGAAAGGGATTGGGATCTCCAGAAGAAGAAGGTTGAATTTCCAGAGTTCCAGAAAGAGTGCCAAAGGATTGACCATCTGTTTCTCCTTGGAGAGAAATGTTAAAGGTAGAAGGAACTCTTATCCCTTCTATTTCTTTCGTGGGTTGGCTGTTCATCGTATCTATATCTAATTGTTGCGCTATTTTTCGGGCTTGCTGATAAAGTTCATTGGCTTGGGGTTTGTTTCCCGCATCTTCATAGGCTCCAGCTAGATTATTTAAAATGCCATATTGTCCTGGAAGGTTGTTAAGTTCTCGCGCCATAACCAACGCTTGTTGATAAAGATTAATGGCATTTGGCAAATCTTTCGAGTATTTGTAAGCATTTGCTAAGTTATAGCTAAGTAAGAATTCCAGTTCTCGGTTGGCAATTTTTTGAGCAATAACTAAACCTTCCTGATAAGAAGCAATGGCTGGAGGATAGTTTTTCTGCCAATAGTAAGCGAGTCCTTGATTGTTCAAAGCTCTGGCTTCTAAATCGCGGTCTTGAATTTCTTTTGCTACTTTTAAAGTCTGTTGCGCGTAGTCAAGAGCTTTAGAATAGTCTTCTCGTAAATAGTAAAAATTACCGAGATTTTTTAGCACTTGTCCCTCTCCTCTGTGGTCTTGGATTTCTCGGTAAATAGTGAGAGCTTGCTGGAAAAGATTTAAGGTTGCATCGGCTTGATTAGTGTCCATTTTTTCCTGTAGTCTTTCAATCCCTTCCCTCAGCAATTGATCGGCTTCTGTTTTCCGAGCAGCAGGTGTTTGAGCTAAAACTGGTGACATGGAAAAGGACACTACATCATTAATCAAGAAAGGGATCTCCACTGCAATCAGGAAGGTGATAAGTGCGATGAGGCATAGTTTGAAGATTCGCATAGCTATTACTTTATCAACGAGCTTGACTTAAGATCACGCTACGGGAATCACTAAGCCTCGCCGATTAGCGTAATGTTGAATACAATGAGTATAACTTAACAATGTTAGATTTGATTAAGAGACGCGAACCGCTACGCGGTGGCGAAGCCTCCCGCCAGTAGATTGTTTAAGGCGAGAGCATTTTTCCTGAATTTTTGAGTATTTATACTTACTGCAAAAGTGGGATGCTCCCACTTTTGCATTCAATTTTGAGATTCGTCAAGATTATTTAGATGTACAACAGGAAACAATGGGTTCTGAGATTAATTCAGACAAGTTGATTTCCTGTTGACTTAATAAAGCTTCCCAATCAGCAGTAACCTTTTGATCATGAGGTTTATCTTGACGGAGTTCAGCTAATTCAGTTAAAGCTTCATACCACAGGCTATTAGCAGCATAGAAAACATATCTCTCTCTTGGTGTTGTTGCGGCTTTTAACTGATTAACTAAGTTAGCATCTAGACTAACTCTCTTGATCCAACTTTTGACAATTGGTTTGCTACCTGGGGCGTTGCTATTTCCACCATTACAGGTCACAGAGAAGTCTATCCTATATCTTTTGCCAATCTCTAATGCCTTTTTGGGCAGGCGAACACTAACAATCCCTGGCGTATTTGTAACTGAAAAAGTTACCTCATCAATCTTATTTTGCTGTTCATCCCACAGTACCAACTCTGCTGATTTGATGGCATTGGAACCATAAGGAATGTAAAACCAAAAAGTTGGAAATTCTGCTGCGGTTAATCCTAAATAATACTCAGGAACTAAGGCTGTAAGAGGTTTATCTACACTTGGACAATCATCACGGCCTGCTGTCGGTTTTCTACCGCTAGGCGCATCATCGACTGGCGGATTATATTTTAGTGGCACTCCGATTGGACTCGAGTTAGACGAGGCTTGCTTGAGAGTACCTGCTGTGGTTGACTCAGTTCGCAGTGGTAAGGAGTTGCTATTCATGCTATAACCTGTCAAAATAAGCAGAAAGAAAAGTTTTATTGATGAGTTAAGACATGTTATCCAAGTCATGATTAAAATCTGGTTATCTAATGTTATTGCTTATCCAAACTTACTAAGAAACAAAAGTACACCTCCACTTGTAATTATCAATGCCAAAAATGGTCGCACTAATGGAACCCAATAACCATATATCAGCAGCCCCCAACAGGATACTACTAAAATAATAATTGCAATACTGTCACTGAGCAATAACCAAGACCACTTTCCATAAAAAATCCAACCAATTAAGGCTCCTACTAAAATCCAACTCCAAATCCAGATGATTTCTCCCCATTTAGGTAAAAATGACAGAAGAGGACGATTAGCTAGAACTGCACTAATAATCTGACTAACCATTTGTGCTTGAAGTTCTACTGCTGGTATTTCTTTGTATGAATCTTCACTATAGGGTGTATAAGAGTCAAATCTATTATGAGCTTTAGAAGTATAGCCAATGATAATAATTTTGTTTTTAATCGCATCAGATACAACTTTTTCTTCTAACACCGATTCAAAAGTAACTCTTTGAGCAATTCTTTTTTCTTGGGTATAACGGTAGTTTAGTAATAATTGATATCCTCCTAAATCCTCATTTCCGTAAACGCCTGTACTACTATTCAACGGTGTGGTGACAAATTCTAATACATTAGTCCACGTTAAGAGTTTTGATTTCCAGGTATTAGCAGTTAACTTTTTCAAGATCGTTTTATCTAATTTCGTGTAACCTTCTAGAGTTGTCTCAGGTTCAATTCCTTGGGTATTTAAATAATAAGCTGCTAGTTGAAAACTGAAAGATAATGGTGTTTGACAAGGAGATGTTGCTTCTGGTTTCATAAATAAAAGATGACGACGAACAACACCATCTGAATCTTCTATTACATCGCTAAAGCCTATGTACTCTTTAGGAACTCCTTGTGGTGGAGGATTCCCTGGGCTATTGGGGTCATTTCCTAATCGATGGTTGCAGGTATAAATTAGATTATGGCGATTCTTTAACTCTTGTTCGCGGAGGATGTTTACCCCAATAACTTTTGGCTGATATTGCTCTAGTTTTTCGATTAACTCAGTCAGTTTATCGTTTGATATTGGATAGCCATATTTTTGCAAGTCATTTTCTGTCGCTTCAACAATCAATAAACGCTGGTCTGGCTTTTCTGGTGGTCTTAGCCGCATTAACCCATCAATCGCTTTTAGCTCCCATTTTTGCAGCAGCCTTACGGGTAATATTGCTTCCAGTATTACTGCTAGAGGGACTACAACCAATAGAAGGACTGTAGTGAGGATATGCACCTTTTTTTTCGTAATCTGGCTCACTGACGAGCACCAAGTCAGTGAGCCGTCTGAGGGTTTGAAGGAAGTTCATTGGCTGCTTTATTAATGTAATCGCAGATATTAACTAATACCTGATTAAGTTCTGCTGGACTCAAGCTATCTAGTGGCTTAGAAATCTCGTGTGCTGCCTGATAAGCTTCAATTTCCGTTTCTTTATACATACAAGCACTTACGCATACCCAAATGATTTTCAGTCCTTCCTGTTCAGCAGCTTTCAGTAACGAAGGTAGTTCATGCTCTGCGATAAAGTCAGATGCTAGGAAATTCGGACTCACCATTAGTACAGCCACTTTTGCCGTTGCTAGAGCATTTTTAATTTCATCTCTCCACTTAGAACCAGCTTTGATTTGGGTATCATCCCAAACCGAAATTTTCCGATTCCGAGTAAGTGGCTTGAGCATAGTTTGGAGTCTTTCCAACCATTCTTGATCTTGGTAACTGTAACTAATAAAAACTTGGTCGTGCTGTTTTGAGGTGTCAGTATTAGATTTTTGTGGGTTCATATTAAATTCTTGCTGCTCAAAGGTTACATGGCTTGATATCGGAGGCGAATTCTCCCACTTATCAATAAGATTGAGAATAAATTGGCGATCGCTGTCAGATAAACTGGAGTCGATCTGGCTAAGGAACTCCAAAAAAATGACTAATCCTAGTTTGTCAGCAATATAAACTGTTGAGAGCGTAGCCAACAGACTAACCGCAAACTTATCTAAAGATTTATCTATCTGAACTAAACTAGAATATTTTTCTAGACCACATAATTTTAAGAAGTTACTGCGGTCATCAGGAGTTAGAAGTTGTGAACTCCTAGTTAAAATTCGCTGAAGTTGGATTTTTTCGTTGTCATTTAAAAATTCCATCGATCACTCTCCCAAGCCAACCATAAGTCGTTTCAATTCTTCCAAAATAGCAAGAATTCGCATCCTACTCATTTTAGCCTCAACTATCCGCCCCAAACGAGACATTGGAGGACTGAGGCAGTTGAGTCCTTCCACTTCCCCTCCATCTTGGCATTCACCCCCAGCAAAAGTCACTATCTGATGACATACAGCGATCGCTCTTACTTAGTCTTACCTGCTTGCTGCTTTTCTAAATGCCTCTCTCCTACTCGATTCTCCCACTTCTGAGCAAACGCCTCTGACATCTCATACAACTTTCTCGCTTGGTCTTCAAAGCTTTTGCCAAGTTCAATCAGTTCAGTCAGCGTTTTTTCATCCGGTAGTTCTTTCATTGCAAATCCTCCAAGCGTCTAATAATGTTTCTACCTCTTATCTTAGTCTCCAATGTCTCGCCCAACAAGGTTGCTAAATCTTCTCCAGCCTCCTGAATGACTTCTGGCGAAATATTTTCTGCCGAAACCTGTCCTACTGTAGTCTGGATGCGCCTTCTGGAATTGTCTACGAAGAACATAGCTGTATTGAAATAGGCAAATAATTGAATTAATAAAGCGTTGTTGGGGAAAAGTAACATAATCTGTCTGAGTTGAGTTAATCCCTCCCTAGCCTCCTGTTCAGTTAGCTCTAGTTCCTGATTCAGTTGCTCAACAAGAGCAGTAATTTCTGATGGAATAGACATTTATCCAATATTCATAATAATCATTAGGAATATAAATAATTAATTATATCACCCTTTCACTTAAATAACCTTTCTAACCCTGCCAATTCCGCCTCCGTCTCTGCATCCACAGTTGGTAAAGGTCGCTGCATAATCGAATAAAGAGAGCGCTTTCCCTCCGTTACCCCTTGCAAGCCAATTTCCCGCAAATAATCCTCAACCTTCAGCACCATCGCACGGCGGTCAGATTTGGTCACATCAGCACTACGATAAATAGCTGCTCTAATCGCAGGCAATAGGGTCTTTTTTACCTCCTGATATTCTCCTTTAAAAACTGCATCTTGAGTCTGATTAACTAACTCTTTAATACTTTGCAATGACTCCCAATCCTGCGCAGTACGCATCTCAATCCGAAAGAGCATATAACTATAGCCTTCTAGGGACTTGCCATCCTTAACAAACACCTTCGTCTGTCCTGGCGAACCCACCTTCAAACTGTCGTTAACTACGCAAAGCGTACTCCCATTAAGTTGATTTTCCTCCGCTAAAATTGCCACAAAATACCCCGCTCTCAGATCATTGTTTCCCCCTCCCCCTTTTTCCGAAAAAGTTTGTTGATACCCCAATTCTAACTGACTATTCCCAATACCGATTAAGTCTTCAATCCCGCGATAAACGGGTTCTGCAATCTTTAACACCGATGAAAATTCTGGCACAGGCAATAACGCAGAAAACCGCCCCATCGTCTTGATAAACTTGCCAATGGGTTCACTCGCTGCCAAAGTAAACAAACCCGCCTGCAACTCCACTAAACCCTCATTGAAGGGAAACAGAGGAGTCAGGGGATAGTTACACTGAATCACCCTATCCAGGTTATCGGCTGCTAATTCCCGTAAATATCCCGGTTCAGCCAGATAGGGGACTGTAACGGGTTTGCCGCCGTAATTGAAGCGAATAGCAGCATGAACCACTGGATAACGCTGTTTAAACCAATCCACATCTCTTGCTAGGCGCATCTCCACCAACCAAAGGCGACAGTAAGCTTTTCCAGCTTTAATTCCCGTCCCATCATAAGCCACATCCACCCGATAATCTGGCAGGAAAAGTGCCTGATATTTCTTCGAGTCACGCCGGAACATTTCTGCAAAATCTTGCCACAAACTCATAAGCGCATTCCTTACCACGATTAAGATAGGTGAGATTGAATTTGAGTCCAGAAGCTACGCAGGGGAAGCCCTGATGTCGTTCCTGGGACGAGAGTTCGCCCCAAGATTCCTGGATGTCCGCGATGAATCGCCACCAATTTCCAGTCCCGATTGAAGATGGGCGCACCAGAGGAACCTTCGTCGGTACTAATATTGTGGTCGATGTAATCTTCTCCCACTTGCACTACGTGTCCCAATTCGGAAACCACAACGTGCTGTACTTGGGGATGGTGGATCAAGCAAATTTCCTGTCCACTATCTAATATAGCATCAGTCGAGATCGCCGTCTGTTGTTTCGGTTCGCCTTTAACGGGGATTAAGGCATAATCTTCTCGACTGGAACGATTTGCACAATTGAGATCCAGTTCAAAGACATCGGAATCTAAAGCGTAACTGTTAGGAGTGGAATTGAAGCGAACCCAAGCTTGTTGCGCCCGACTTTTAGTAAAAATGTGGTCACAGGTGAGTAATATTTTCTTGCCAATTAATACAGAAGTACCAATACCTGTCCCTTTCGGTGATTCGATTCTACCAACCGTACTGCGAGCAGTTAAAGCTTTGAGGTTTTCTTCTCCCCTTTCTACTAATCTGGTAAATAAAGCCACATCTTTATCTGCTAGTTGATAAATTGGCGCTAACTCGCACAGGTGTTTGAGAAAGCGCACCATTGGATGATAGTCTAATCTTTGATTGGAGACGCAATAGGTTTTAAACGCTGCGACTAATGCCTGAGCAAATATATTAGGTTTAGTGTCCTGTCTCAGGTTGCTGATAAATGCCATATCGATACCAGCATTTTCTAGAACTTCTTGGCGATCACTGGCAACATTTACCCTAATAGCAAATAGATTGAGAGCTAAAATCAGGGATGTAACTTCCGTTTGCAGTAAGAAACTTTCTGGATTCATAATAAATTTTTGGGATGAGTTTGAATTAGCTTGAGAACCTAGGGTGAGAGAATCTCAAAAGCTATTGACAATTGGCCAATTTTGTAATCCGCATGGGCATTTCAGGTTATACCAGTCAATCAGAATAGTCACGAAATCGACCCATTTGGCTAATTTTTGCTTAACAATTGAGATGGCCAATTCTCCTCAAATATACCTGAATCGTCCTCTGGGTAAGCGACTCACATAAAGTTCATTTTGTCAAGAATTGTTAAGATACGTTTACACTGCTTGAGAGCCAAGGCTAAGATTCGACTGGTTTTGATTATATTTGCTTGTGTTTTGAATTACTTTTTGTCGTTTTTGTGTTTTGTATTTTTCTATTTGTTCGATAGGTAGAGATAAGGTTTCCTCAATTTCTTGTCTAATATAATTACTAACGTTACGGACACTGGTTAAACACTCCCAGATCCCAGAGGGAGCATCTCATTTATGCAAGTGAGTAATTATACTTATTCCTAAAACTGTTTTCTAGCAAGGCTTTCAAAATAGCTTGACATAAAAACCTGATTTAGGGGTTGCAAAGGTGAGATGCTCCCGATCCCAGGCTCCCAGAGTAATTGATTGACATTATAACCCACATTCCGCACCCTAAAGTGCCGGCTCTTCTGTTTCTCAGCAATTCTCAGTTTTAGACACAGCAAACCTTTTAGGGATTTAAAGAACATTTTAAAGTGGGATTTTTGGGGCAACTTTGGGTGTACTATCACGTCAGAAGCCCGAAAACTCGTGAAATGAAATTCGCCATCCCATTGAATTTTACCCCGTATTATGGGAACTAACTCCCAAAAGCCTTGCTACAGGGCAAATTTAGAATTGCTGTCTGTTTCTTCAGTTTGTGTTGTACAATGGACTGGGGTTATAAGAGATGAAACCCTTATAGAGAAAGACGTTTGGCGATTTTTATCGAGTATTTTTGTCTAGAGCGAACTAATCAATTAAATCTCTTGCCAGATAAGGATTTAGCCGATTTCTGCCCCCTGATCGAATCATACCAAGTAACTAAGAACCGTTAAGAAGGCATAATAAAAATAATGAAAAACGAATAATGGATACTAAAACTAATAAGAATATTGCTCCTAAAATTCGCAAATTGGTTGAGACAGCGAGGGAACTATACCAAACCAAATATGCCCTCAATGTCACAAGGCTCACCAGTCTCAAAAGTCTTTGCCAAGAAAAGGAAGCTGCCGCTAATTTTGCGCTGTACCTAGCTAAATTGGTAGTCAAACAGATGGAATCTAATCAAACTACCAGGTCTTTTCTTGGAGAAGAAGCTTGGACAGAACACTGCCAACTAATTAACCATACTGTTGAAAAAATGGAAGATTACCTAGAATATCCAACTCCAGATAAACGGCAGGATTTGCATAAATTGTTAACCCAACTAGAACAAATTCAAGGTTGGGAAAGACACATAAGATTTGGAACACAAATTCGTGTCATCAATAACAAATATGCCTTAATAATTGAAGATGCCCTGCGCTGTATGACAAGTTCAGATTATCCTTATTGGAGTTACCAAATGGCGAGAGATTATGCTGAACGCTATAACTCAAGCTGTGGCAGTGGACTAACTTCTGAATCCGCTCCTTTAGTCGCAGAAATTGCTGAGTTTTGGTGTCAATATTATTTTAGCAAAACTCTCACAGAGAAATTCCCTGATAAGAGTTGACATCAAAATAGAATAAAATTTAATAATTTTTATCTCCATACTGTTCAGGAGGTTGCCCTACTAATTCAGTAGGATAAGCTCTTGATTTTCTTCATTTAGAGGGGCTACATTTTCCCAGACCATCTCAAATTTCCATTCTTCGATTAAATCATAAATAAAAATTAACTGACTTCTCGATGATAAGGATAAATCTCCTAATTTCTAACTATCATTGTAAGGAGGAATTTCGGTGAAAGGATTGAAAATTTATGTCGTGCAACGGGAGTGTCAAATCAACGAGGCACAGAGGTTTTTAGGATAGGTAAGTCATCTGCACTCCCGATGGCAAAGCCCCTCAAGATAACGATTTGTAATTAGTTGAATTATATACCAATTTTCAATCGTCGTGACTAACATCTAAACAGAATATTGACCTTGATTAAAGTTGGCCGTTCTCGATACTTTCTTACGTTTCTATTAATCTTTCGTCATCGATCGCTGCCTAACGATAAGGTCTTGTCCACTGTCCGAGTGATTCTCCCCTCACTTAACGAACCAAGCTGCCGTATCAACAAAAACCTTCGTCACTTGAAATGCCCATGCTGCTCACAAAATTGGCTAATTGTCAATAGCGTTTTAGGTGCGCTTACCTTTAGGTAGGGATAATTACATGGTTTGAACGGAATAAAATTTTAATTTTTCCTCAATCTTTCTGACAATTCGGAGCGCTGTGACTCCCGAAATCTTCAATTATTTTATTAAGTGCTATAATTCTATTGATGAAACAATTTTTGCTGGTAGCTAGTTAAGCTTAGAAGGAGTTGATATTATGTTAGTTAAAGGAATTAAAAAAGGCAAAACTATTGAGTTATTAGAGGAAGTTGATTTTCCTGATAATGAAGAGTTATTAGTAGAAATTAGAGAGGTTAATAATTTTTGGTCAGCCTTGCAAGATTTTAGACAAAGAGTAGATTTGGCAAGTATTGATGATGATAGTTTTGATAATTTACGCGACAAGTCAACGGGGAGAGATGTTCGTTTATGACTCTCAAATATTTGCTAGATACTAATATTTTGTCAGAGGCTAAACGACCTCACCCGAATCAGAAAGTCATGACGAAGCTAAGATTATCTAAACGGGAAATAGCCACAGCTACTCTGGTAATCCATGAGCTATTATTTGGTTGTTTTCGACTTCCTCTGTCTAAAAAACGCCAAGACTTAGAGGATTATGTAAATAACGTTATTTTAGCCAATCTACCTTTATTAGATTATGACTTAAAATCAGCCCAATATCACGCACGGGAAAGGTCAAGATTGTCTAAATTCGGTAAGAGTCCTGCTTTTGTCGATGGTCAGATAGCGTCTATTGCTTTTACCAACAATTTGACTTTAGTTACCAATAATGTTGATGATTTTCAAGATTTAGAAGGTTTAGTGATTGAAAATTGGTTTCTCTAATCTGTAATTGTTCCGTGTTAATACTCGATAAATCATTTGCTCCCCCAGAAAGATGATTACTGCGTCATCGATCGCTGCCTAACGATAAGGTCTTGTACACTCCCCTCTCTTAACGAATCGCTAAGTGAGAACCTCGAAAAATTCGTTAAGTGAGCAGCTCAAACCAGGTTAAGGTTCCGTCATCGATCGCTCTCTAAGGATCGGGTTATGTCCACTCCCCTCACTTAACGAATCGCTAAGTGAGAACCTCGAAAAATTCGTTAAGTGAGCAGCTCAAACCAAGTTAAGGTTCCGTCATCGATCGCTCTCTAAGGATCGGGTTGTGTACATGGTCGGTTTCAATTCTCCCCTCACTTAACGAATCGCTAAGTGAGAAACTCGAAAAATTCGTTAAGTGAGCAGCTCAAACCAAGTTAAGGTTCCGTCATCGATCGCTCTCTAAGGATCGGGTTATGTCCATAGTCGGTTTCAATTCTCCCCTCACTTAACGAATCGTTAAGTGAGAACCTCAAAAAATTCGTTAAGTGAGCAGCTCAAACCAAGTTAAGGTTCCGTTAGGGTGGGCTGTTCTCGATACTTTCTAACATTCGTTTGATAGCCCCATCGATGGTTGCCGTACCGACGCGATTTCGGTATCCTAACAGCCGCTCCCAAGTAGCCTGTTCTACTCTGACATACCACTCACAGCCGTTACCGGCCTTGTAATTCAGCCCTTCCTTGACTTGAAATTTAGCGGCCACATCGATGGTTTTTGGGGAAAGGAAGTCCGAACCTAACATTTCCCTGTTGCCATCGTCGAAAAGGATGATGGCCGCGTAGGGATTGGGCAACGCGGTTATTTCCCCCGTCTGTCCTTTTCTGGGATGCTCACCGGTAACAGTGACAGAATTTCCCACGGTCAACCGAGTAGATTTAACTGACCCATCTTCACTTAACGATTTTTCCGTTAGGGTTTCATCCTCACTTAACGATTTTTCCGTTAACGTCCCGTCTTCTTTTTCACTTAACGATTTTCGATGCCGACCGATGTTAGTGGTGTCCATGGTCGAGACGGTCCCGTGTTTGGTCTGATAAATTCTTTGTCTCTCACTTAACGAATCGTTAAGTGAGAGACGCAAACGATTGACCAGATCGGCGGAAACAAAACATAATTTGGCAATACGGTTGTTACTATAGCGCGACCATTCCCCGTCCTGCAAGAGCATCAACACCGCCCGCCGTTTATCGGTATTGCTGCGTCTGAGACCGTGATGGGCATTCGCCCCGACCGAGTAGAGGATCGCATCGCGTCTGGTTCCCCGACGGATATCGACAGCGATTGCGGGTAATTCCAAAGACTGGGCGGCCAAGAGCCGGTGAAACCCATCGGCTAACCAATAATCGCTGCCATCCCAGAACACCAACACGGGGGGAAAACGATCGCCGGAACGCATATTCTCGGCATATTCGGCGACGGTGAGTTGATTGATCGTCGCTCTCGGTTGTGTACCGCCGTCGGTACGGATCAGAGCGATGGTCAAATATTCGGGCGCGGGGTCTTCCCGATCGGATTTCGTTAAGTGAGGTTCGGGGATTAGATCGCAGGACAGAAAAAACTCGCAGTGAAATAGCCGGTTGTCGGTGGTGAGAATCCAGCCGTTCCCCTTAAACTCTCTGACCTCGAAGGTTTTGCCGGCGGCTTCGGGATGGTTCCCATTTATGGTAACGGTGTCCCCAACCTTCAAATCGCACAAGAACGGCTCGTCCTTTAACCTGTTGGGTCGTTCGGGAACGGGAACGGAAGCGTACCAATCAACCCAAACGACCGGCAAACCCACCGACGGGAGAGACAACTGGGCGATAACCCCCAACCGTTTGCCGTCGGTAACGGCTTGACCCACCGTTAAATTCAGGTAAGCCCGAAGATCGTCCCTGAGATCACTCAGGTATTGCAGATCGGCCTTTTTTTTCCTCTTCTCCCCAGCGGTCTGAGTCAGTTCGTCCTCGATCCGCCGCAACCGTTCGCCTATTATCTCCTCTTCTTCATTTCTGGGAAGTTCCATAACAACCTCTCAAAATCTCAAAGAATTCCGCCATTTGTTGGGGACTGGCAGCTGTATCGTATTCCCCCGCCGCCACCTTGCGCCACGCTATCAGTTGACCGTCTGGAAGGAAAACCTTGGGTTCTCGAAATTGGTCGAGGGGTAGATATTCGGGCGATCGCGCCTGGACAGAACCTTCGATAATCGCCTGCTCGTACCACTGCAAAAATTCTCGGTTCAAGGGATTTTTTAAAGACTTCTCTTTCTCCTGTCTCGGAACCTGATATAAAAAAACTCCGCGTGGATTATTGATCGTCTCCCAGGTTTCGTCAATGTGCCTGATCGCACCCCAAACCTGAGATATATCGTGATCCTCGATCACCTTACATACCCTTTCATCGAAGGGAATCCCCAATTCTTGCAACTTAACCCTGACCGAATCGGGAATAACTTGCCGAGAAATTTCCTCTTCTTGCCAACTTCTCACCGAAAGGTTTTTATCGATCACCATCTCTTCCAAAACGGCCGATAACTTACCGAAATTTCCTTGCTCCTCTTCAGAGTTTTCAATACATTTATTCTTTATCCCCCCAACGGTCTGGGATGTCTGAATAATCTGAATAGTCTGAGGCTCGGTAGAATCCTTATCTGACAAGGGTTTTGACTCGACAATCGGATCATTTTGTCCGATTGCTGATATTTGGATCATTTTGTCGTCAACGGGATCTTTTTGTCCGCAACGGGATCTTTTTGTCCGTTTTTGGATCATTTTGTCCGAGGCAAAATTTTTTCCCTTGCCGTTGTTGGTGGTGTTTTTGGCCTTCCATTTATCTATGGCAAAATCGAAGAGATCGGCATCCTGTAGCCGTTGTGCCGCTCTCTGGATGGTACGCGGATTTACTCCCAGTTCCACGGCGATCTCTGCGGGTGAGGGAATTTCGACAAACCGATCACCGTAAGGATCGCGGGAGTAGAGATACAGCCATAAATCGTATTGGGTTCCAGACAATTTCAGGGAACGAACATAATTAATTAGCTCGAACGGGATCTGAACAAAGCTTGTTTGTGTCATAATAGAGGTAATTGATTGTTTCCCCGCCCTAGTCAGTGCGGGGGTGTTTTTTATTTTTTAGGGACTTTTTTCTTATTTGTCCCTTAATCAGAACTTCAACTGTTCTTAATTTCGTTTCGGATAACCATATTTCCCCCCACCGTGCCATAATTGGAACTGCAAAGGTGTCTTGTCATTCGCTAACAATATAATTATAATATAATAAGTTCACAGTAGGTAGAAAAATTAATTTATGTTTCAAGAAGCCCTAGACAAGACATTGAGATATCGGGGCATCGCCGGAAAACAAATCGCAGAACGTACTGGGATTAGTCCTAGCTATGTGTCCGAGATTCGCTCTGGTAAAAGAAATCCTTCGTTGGAGATGTTTGAACGATTGCTGGACGCAGCCGAGGAGATCGCACCGGGCAGCCGAGAATACTTTGCGGGCTGTCTTACCGGAGGAACCCTAAAGGTTAGCGTCGATTACTTAGCCGCCAACTTGGAAGATGAAGAGTTGGCTAATTTGGTGCTTGCCCGGAGCAAGTACCTGAAAGGATTGGCACAAAAAAAAGCCGCCGACCCCATCGAATCCTTAACTCTTGAGTCGGTCTAAAAAAATAAACTAAACAATACACACTAACAACCAGTACAAAACTATTCCCTAGTAAAGAACCGAAGAGTTTATTAAGGGATAAGTTGTATTAAAAATCTCGATCGCCCAGTCTAACTCCGCAAACGGTGAGGACTTCGCTTCCCGTTCCACCCGTTCTCGATCGGTTCTCTAAGACATGATCAGACTTTGCTGCAAGTAGTTGATCGTTTCCCGATCTTTTTTGAACTTTTCGGCAATGGCAACCATGAGACGATCAGCACCGATTATCTCAATTAAATCTTCTAAATTCGGTTCGGAGCCTCCCGACACCAACAAACCAAAGTAACGGCGGGAACCAGGAGCAAGTTCTTCCATCCCATCGAGAAGCTTCTCTAAGGTATCCTCGCTGATCCAGTTCTTCCCGTTCCTAAAAGAACTTATATGGGGCGTTCCGATCCCCGACACCTCGGAAAGATCCTTACCACTAATCTTGAAATAATCTTGGGTTGTTTTAAAGGCTTGCCTAATTGTTAACTTTTGCATACTCACCGA
Source organism: Microcystis sp. LE19-41.2A (assembly GCF_027530405.1). Taxonomy (NCBI): domain Bacteria; kingdom Bacillati; phylum Cyanobacteriota; class Cyanophyceae; order Chroococcales; family Microcystaceae; genus Microcystis; species Microcystis sp. LE19-41.2A. Next base: position 40,681 of record NZ_JAPZQJ010000215.1, read on the forward strand.
CTCAAATGCGAATTAATTAGTTGATAATTAGTCTAGCAAACAAATATAACTGATTTTCGCACGATCAGAACCACTCATACCGATTATGACACGGAAACTACAAGTTGTGAAAATACTGGGGCATTTTAAGGAATTTTTAAGCTTCCTTCCGATTGACCCGTTCGGATGGGTTCGTCCCGTTCGCGACCGAGAGGATTAGCCCAAAAAAACAAGCCCCAATCTGGTTAGGGAACGGGGCAAGAAAATGACTTCTTCATTAGATGTACCTATCTAGAAGTAACCGTCGAGATCGATTTGTCGAAACGCAACTTTCGGGATCGGTTCATCGGGGTTCATCTTTTGAGATTCATCCTCTGAAATTCATTCTTTTACAGTGTGACTATTTTGAAATCCTCGCCGCACTTTTAGGGCGGCGATTCCTAAACCTCACGATTTAAGTTTCTGCTTCCACCACCGTCGCATACCACAGTTAAAAAACCATGTACTGTCTTACACAGAGTCCACAGACTTTCGCCCCATTTCAGAAGCCCGATTCCGTGTGTCCCACGGTACGTTGACCGCCTATAGCTTCTTGTACTTGTTGCGCGCGACTTTTTACCCGGCCAAGCTTTTCTGGTCGGAACCCCCTAAGCCGAGTTTTCAAGGTGCTGCGCCGTCCACTTGGTTTTCGAGACTGGCCTTTTAATTCTAACGTAAAGCCAACCTAGAACGGCGGGGTTTCAGACCCAAAATTTCCGATGACACGGATCGAGCAAAAATTTTACCCTCTAACGGCGGAAATATCCCAAAAGCTCAGACACTCCAATTTAACAGCCGCCGAGTGGAGACTATGGAGTTACCTAGTCGAGTTGGATCCCTTCGGTGATCGCTACTCCGAACTGCCGGATACGTTCACGATCATGCAGGCGGTGAACATTAAAAAAACCACCTTTTACACGGCGATCGCTAAATTTCAGCAGTTGGGACTATTCGACTTTCAAGATCAAGGTTTTTCTTTCCGTAATCTTCGGGGGGTAGCCAAACGGGGAAACCCGGTTCGATTTGTTGAAAAGGTTGCCGAAAACTCGGAAAACGATACGGAAAAACGGAACCCAGTTCGATTTCTCGGAAACTTTTCCGAATTTTCGGAAAATCAAACCCCGAAACCCTTACAGCAAGAGGAGTCTGCAACTCCTCAGACTATTCAGATTCTTCAAACCATCCAAACCGCAATGGCGGAGGATTTGATTTGTTTGGATAAGGAGGAGGAAAAGGATTTAATTTCTCGGGATGAGAAAGTTATTGTCGAGTCGGAACCAATCCAATGCTCAAACAAAATTAAAGAACCTCTGACGGGGAAACTTCACCAACGACTACGAGAACTCGGAATACCGCTCGATCAAAAAATCCGAGAGGCCATCGATAAATACGGACAATCGAGAGCTTGGCAGGCTATCGCCCATGTGGAGGCGACCCTAGAGACGATAAGAAGTAAGTACGGGGTATTTCTCTATCAGATATCGAAAGAACCACCAGAACAACCTCGCTCCCGTTTGTCGGATGAATTTTTGCGATGGTACGCACAAGTCCGAGGGGAAATCGTCGAGGATGTTGCTCTAGAACTGCTACCCCTAGACCGATACGGAGAGCCACTCCTAAGATTGCGGCATCGACCTGATGAGTTAATCCCGTGGCGACGGGTGGCCGATAAAGACTCAGAACGATCACCTCTGAATATCCGAGAGATGCTCGAAAGTTTCCCACTGCTGAAGTCTCGACTGGGGAGAAAAAAAAATGACTGGTAGCGAACCACCATGCTCAAGCAATTCGATATCTGCAGCGGCATCGGGGTCGGATTCCCTCTCGACCGACGTTTCCCCAGAGTCCGCAACTACGGCGACGCAAATTATCTCCCACTACGAAATATCCGACGGGAACACGGCGAAATCCACCTTCTTACCGCCTCACCCCCCACCCTTTCAAAACGGGGTGATGGAACCGGGGGTGATTGTTTCCCCACTATCAAACGGGCGATCGAATCTTTCCGACCCCGATACTTCTGCATCGCCAGCACCGACAATATCCTCTCCATCCGCAGAAAAGGCTACCAAACCCTCTATCTTCAGCACTTCCTACGTCAGATTGCCCGCCGAACCCTCTATCTTCAGCACTTCCTACGTCAGATTGCCCGCCGAACCTACGATGCGGAATGGCTTACTGTCAATTCAGGACATTTTGGCTCCCCCTTCTTTAGGAGAAAACTTCTGTTTGTGGTCATCGTCAGAGGTTTTATCGATTGGCAACCCGTCACGCCCTGGCCAGAGCAAATTAGAGACACAGTTAAAGAAAGAGGGCGTAATCAAAGAGGACGAACGGTTAAATCCCCGATTTCTCGAAAGCATCTCCTCGATTCCTACGGACTGGACAAACCCCTTGGACAACCGAACAGCAATCCAGTTTCTCGCCACCGACGAATCGCTCTCGCTAATGCCCTCGACCCTCAAATGGCCACCATCGCCCTCGCCCGCATCCTCTACCTTGATTCTCTCTAAAATACCTTTACTAGGGGATACAGATGTATCTTTAACCAGTACAAAAGTATCCCCTAGTAAGGAACCGAAGAGTTTACTAGGGGATACAGATGTATCTTTAACCAGTACAAAAGTATCCCCTAGTAAAGAGGAAACCGAGAATAAACGTCCGCGCCGTCGTAGGGGGGAGGGTTCGGGGTATTTGATCACCACTTATTCTCAACAGGCGAAGTACGGGCGCAAATATCTCCAGACTTTCTATCAAGTCGAATTCGGTAAGCGCAAGCGATCGATCTACCTTGCATCTGAAAAGGTGGATCGGATTCGACAACTCGATCGCATGGGCAGACCGATCGACGGGATACTCGAAGCGATCGATTCCCCCAAAGCGCGGGAGGTTCTAGCGGAGTACAGGGATTTTCTTAAGAACAAATGAGTAAGGAGTTAAGGCATTGGCAATCAAAGCTATAAGTTTGTGGCAACCGTGGGCATCTCTGGTCGCAAACGGTCTCAAACTTTACGAGACGAGGGGATGGCCGACAAAATACCGAGGGGTGTTGGCCATCCACGCCGCCAAACGTCCCCTTTGCAAGCAAGGAAAAAGCTTGATCTCCCATCTCAACCGAGCGTTCAATCTGTCCATCGATGGCGATAAATTACTGTTAGGTGCGATCGTAGCACTCACCGATCTGACCGATTGTTTAGAGATGGTATCCGAGGCGAATGCCACCGACGTGCCAAATTCGATTATTGTCGAATCGGTTTCGGAATTGGAACGGTTGCTCGGCGACTGGCAACCCCAACGATACGCTTGGAAGCTGGAAAATGTCAGGGCGATTGAACCGATACCCTGCTTAGGCAAGCAAAAGCTGTTTACTGTTGAAATAATTACTTCTGATTTTTCGCTAACTGGCGGGTGAGTTAATCTAGTCAGTACCGCACCCATTGGCGCAGAGGGTTTTATCGGTGGCAACCTTACGGCCTCAGAGAACGACCCGATCGCAAACTGATCTGGATCGAGCCAGTTCTAGTTAATGGCTAAACTTTTGACTATTTCTGACCGGCAATCTGGCAATCTGGTTTTACAGAAAACCTGCTTGATCGATCCGAATAATTCTGGTTTTACAAAAAACTGGTTTTAAAGAAAACCGGTTCTTCGTTACTTAGTATGGTTCGATAGGGCGGCATAAATGGACTAAATCTTTATCTGGCAAGAGATTTAATTGATTAGTTCGCTCTAGATCGAAAACAATTAACAAAAATCGCCAAATGTCTTTCTCTATAAGAGTTTCATTCCTTATAACCCTGTACGTTGCATAAGACAAACCGAAGAACCAGAAAACCAGCTTGCGGAGTCGATTTTATTCATCTGGTTTTATGACAATTTGGTTTTACAGAAAACCTGCTTACCAGACATGATTCTAATTTATCTGGTTTTATGGTAATCTGGTTTTACAGAAAAATTTCTTGATCGAGCCGAATAATTCTGGTTTTATGGCAATCTGGTTTTACAGAAAACCAGTTCACGGAATCGATCCAAATGTGACTGCAATTCTGGTTTTAAGGTAATCTGGTTTTACAGAAAACCTGTTTCCAGGAACAAGGGTCACTAACCCCGCCCTAAAAGCGACGGAGCTTGCCTAAACCAATTTAGGCGACGCAAGTAGAGACTACCGCATTGAGACACAATCTGGCACAGACTTCCGAATACTTCCCTAGTTCGGATTACCTCTCAGCTTTATTGGTAAAGCGTTGTTAGACAAGACATCTTGATTGTGTTGCGGAAAGGGACTTTAACTTTACTCTTAAGGATTATCTCCATGGCAAGAGTTCCTGTTATTTCAAAAGACGGAAAGCCGTTGATGCCCACTAAACCCAGTCGGGCCAGACGGTGGATTAAAGAAGGAAAAGCTATCGGCAAATTCAACGACTTAGGTATTTTCTATGTCCAGCTAACCGATGAACCTTCCGATAACAAAACCCAACCGATTGCCATTGGTATTGACCCGGGTAAATTATTCTCTGGAATTGGCGTTCAATCCTCTCTTTTTACTCTTTGGAAGGCTCACCTAGAACTTCCTTTTAAGCGAGTAAAAGAGCGCATGGACAATAGACGGTTAATGCGAAGAGGACGTAGAAAAAGACGGATTAACCGCCAACTTTCTTTTAATCTAAGAGCGCATCGACAAAAACGATTTTCAAATAGAAGAACAGGAAAATTAGCTCCCTCAATCAGAGCTAATCGTCAACTTGAACTTCGAGTCGTTTCCGAACTAACCAAAATCTATCCAATTACCGATATTTACTTTGAGTACATCAAAGCCGATGTTGATTTAACTTCTGGTAGAAAAGGGGCTAAGTCTGGAAAAGGTTTCTCGCCGGTTATGGTTGGACAGAAATGGGCTATTGAGCAACTGTCTCAATTGGCAACAGTCCATACTCGCTTTGGTTGGCAAACCTCTAATCTCAGAAAACATTTGCGACTAGAAAAGTCTAAAAATAAAGCAGAACAATCACCCGAAAGTCATGCTAACGATGGAATTGCTCTTGCCTGTTTTCAATTTTTCGATTATTGGCCATTCCATACTTCTAATGGACATGGATATGATTGGAAGGGTTATGTTAAAGTAACAAACGCTCCCTTTGCTGTCATCAAACGTCCTCCTATTAGTCGTCGTCAACTTCACCTGATGGTTTTTTCTAAGGGTGGTAAACGACGTAAATATGGTGGCTCTACCACAAGACATGGGTTCCGTAAAGGAGATTTAGTTTCTTCTCCCAAAGGAATTGGTTATGTTAGTGGAGATACCGAAAAACAGCTATCTGTAAGCGATACCAGTTGGAAACGATTGGGACAAATAGCTGTTAGCAAGATTCAGTTAATTCGTCGTTCTAACTGTTTAATTGTTTCTCACTAACTTGTATAAAGCCGCCCTCCGCTATCGCTAAAGGGCGGGGTTTCAGACCCATTTTTTCGATGAAAAACAGAAAACCAAAAAACCAGAAAACCAGATGAAAATTATTACCGTTACTGGTTACAAAGGCGGCGTGGGTAAAAGCACCACCGCCGTGCATATCGCCACCTATTTCAGCGATCGAGGTCGGACGGTATTAGTTGATGGCGACCCGAACCGCACCGCTCTGGGTTGGGCGGAGAGGGGGGAGCTTCCCTTCACCGTTGCCGATGAGCGGCAGGCGATGAAGATTATCGGCGGGGCGGACTTCGTTATCATCGACACTCCCGCCCGTCCCCATTCCGACGATCTCAAAGAGTTAGCCAAGGGTTGCGAACTCCTGATCTTGCCCACCGCCCCCGATGTTCTCAGTCTGCAGCCGATGTTGGAAACGGCTAAAGATTTGGGAGACGCTAATTACCGCGCCCTGATCACGATCGTACCGCCGCCCCCAAATCGGGAAGGTGAAATACTACGTCAGGAATTAATCGAGGGCAGTATCCCTGTTTTCAAGTCGATGATTCGCAGAACCGTCGGCTATCAAAAAGCCGCTTTAGCGGGTGTTCCCATTCGCAATCTCGATGATGCTAGGTTAAGAGCGGCATGGAAGGATTACAAAGCTTTGGGAGAGGAAATTTTAGCCATATTAGAGGTTTTATGACGGCGGGCAGATACGGCGATTTAATTAAGAAAGCCAGGGAACCAGAAAACCAGAATACCGGTTTAGAGGAAAGTCAGAATACTGGTTTACCAGAAAACCAAAATACTGGTTTACCAAAAAACCAGAATACCAACTTACCAGAAAACCAGAATGAGCCAGAAGTAAACCTTTGTGTCAAAGTTCCCAAATCCCTTCGGCAACATTGGGCGGCGGAGGCCAAACGGCAGGGAACGACCATGACTGCGGTGATCATGGCAGCCCTTAGCGATCGATTTGGTAAACCAGATTAACAGCAACCAAAAAACCAGATAACCAGATAACTGGAAAATTTTCAGATGTTAGCTAAGGTAATATTAGTTAATAAAGTTGCTGTTTTTGTATGAAGTCGCTTTCCCTGATTGTTTCGGGTTCTATTGTTTGTCTAATGTCTATGCCAGCCAACGCTCAAAATCAGACGGATTATGAAGCTTTGTGTCGGAACCGGGAGTCTTACGGGTTTTCTCAAGAGGAGTGCGATCGTTGGATTAGAGAACAAAACCAGCGTTCTCCTACTAATTCTTCTGGCAATGGCCGATCGACCGTCAATTCCGCTTTTATCGGGGAGAAAGTCTATAAACTGCGTTTGAGGGATGCCCCTACCGGCAACATTGGTCAGCAAAGCATTTTTTCTCCTGGTGATCTCGATCGGGAGGAGTGGGTAGTAGTTACTTTGATCAACAATCAGAGAGTCAAGGTACGTCATGCCACCAATGTAATGAACAAGTTTTGGGGAACCCGTAAGTGGTACGATCATCCGGCCACAGCCATTCGATTATGTGCGATCAACGGTTTTGATACTACCGATTGTGTGACGGCTCAGGGCGAAACGATTGATTTGCCAGAGGGAAAAACCATTAATGATGTTCAGATCGATTTCAAGTATGTGGAGGGCGGTTCTGTCTATACCCGCACAGTACAAATCGCACCGGGTACTTTACCCGATTGAACTCCAATGGAAATGGCTGTTGGTGACGGCGTTTTTCTCTGTAGCCAGCAAAGATACGGGGCATACCGATTCCGAACCAGAGATAGATGATAGGGTTGCTAATTTGTATGGGTTGACTGCTGAGGAAATGAAGACTATTAGGGGGGATTAATTATGACAGAAACTCCTTATCAAATAGTCATTGATACTAACGTAATCTTAGCCGGATTGCTCTCTAATAAAGGAGCATCCTATAAACTCTTAACCATACTCAATGACCAACACTTTCAAATCAATGTATCTGCCACCCTAGTTTTTGAGTACGAAGAAATACTAAAAAGAGAACAACAACAAATAGATTTAAACAATGAAGACATAGATAACATTATTAATGGAATTTGCCATCTAGCCAACCATCACGAAATCTTTTATATTTGGCGACCATTAGCCAAAGACAAAAATGATGACTTTCTGATAGACTTAGCTTTCAAATGTCAAGCTAATTTTATAATCAGTTACAATCAAAGAGACCTAAAACCCATTGAAAAATTCGGCATTTTTATTTTAACACCCAAACAATTTTTACGATTACTAGGAGAAATAAAACCATGAAACTAAGCACAAACATTCCAGATGTTTTATATCAACAAATTGAAACCTTAGCCAATAAACAAAACATACCAGTAGAGCAACTGGTAACAATGGCTTTATCTGCCCAAATATCCTCTTGGATGACTAAAGATTATCTAGAAGAAAAAGCACAACAGGGAAGTTGGGAGAAGTTTCAACAAGCATTAGCTAAAGTTTCAGATAGAGAGCCAGAAGAATATGACAGATTGTAACTTAATTCAATTTTATATTGATGATAAGGTTGCTAATTTGTATGGGTTGACTGCTGAAGAATAACCATGTCTAAGTCTAATTGGTTATCTAGATTTGTTAACTTCAAAATGTTTAAGGAAATAGTTAAAGACGGCATAGTAGCAGTAATCGCATAATGTCAATCAGATTCCCAACCGCCGCATTCTGGGCATTGCCAAATATCTCGCGGGGTGGGACTGCTGGTAAAGATATGTTGGCAATCGGGACAAACACCCGTAAAGAAGGGATGAGTGTCTAATATTTTCTCCTGTTCTTCTCGCGTGTAACGGCAGAGTCGATCCGGTATCAATTCGTCACCGTACCACGAATACCCGACTGGCGACCACAGTTCTTTGTCCTCGATCGCTTCCGGGTCGGGGCGGAAATCGGGACACTTTTCTGTTTCTAGCCCTTCGGGATGGACGGCACAGACGAAGTAGATTTGATGGGTATATAGCAGACAACGATCGCAATCAGGAATTTTGCTCATCTTAATTTTCGGTCAACTCTAACTATTGAATCAACGGGAAGCGGGTCAACTCCTTAGACTAATAGGCCAACGGCAGCCCCGATCTGCTCATCGCTGACCTCTAGGTATCTTTGTAGAACTTCCAGACTACTGTGACCGCTGATTTTTTGGATTACCCGGAGCGGCACACCCCGGTTACTCATCATGGTCAAAGCCGACCTACGGAAGCTGTGGGTCGAGACTCCTTTTAGTCCCGCCCGTTCGCAAGCGTTTCTTAGGATCAGGTCGGCACTCGATCTATGCAGGTGTCCTTTTTCTCTAGCGTTGTGGAAGGAAGGAAAAAGGTAACTATCGGGTTGAAATTCTTGCAGGTAAAGGTCGAGGATTTTCCGCAGAACCGGATTGACGGGGATAGAACGAGTTCCCTTCTTGCCTTTGGTGGTGGACTTCCTGAAGGTGATCGCCGCCCCCACATCGTTGACGGTCAGTTGCAGTGCCTCCGATATCCTGCAGCCAGTATGGAAACAGATGCCAAATAGACATCTATCCCGATCGTTATCGAAACCAGCGAACAGACGATCTAGTTCGACTTGAGAGAGAATTTTAGCTTGTCCGTTACCGTTAACTTTCACGATACTTCTGTTCTACTCGACAATACTGCACTATCGTCTAGTATAATGCCGCCAGTCGCTCGGAAGTCTTTTTCTTTAAAATAATTCTTTGGGCAGTTAGTTATGTTATAACATTTGTCATAACATAATTACGGAAGGTCATAGATTATGACAAGTCTAACGCTCCGAAAAATCGGCAATTCCATAGGTGTGATCTTACCGAAAGAGGTTTTATCCCGACTGAACGTAGAGGAAGGAGATCAGATTTATATCACGGAATCACCAGATGGATACAGAATTTCTGGCTTTGATCCCGATTTTGAAGAAACCATGAAAGCTTTTGAAGATACTTACTCTCAGTACCGCAACGCCTTCAAGGAACTCGCCAAATAATGATCGAGGAACCGAAATGGTTATCGAGCGATGCGGTTCAGGTGATTCAGGAAACTTTAATCGCTCGAACTGGGGGGACTCAGGGAGTTTTGAACCTAACCCTGTTGGAGTCCACTGTCAATAAACCAAAATTCTTTTTCCAGTACGAACCCGAATCATCGATTTTTAAGTTAGCGGCGGCCTATGGCTACGGTTTTGTCAAAAATCATTGCTTCTGCGATGGTAATAAACGTATTGTAAAGTTTTGTAAAAAGTATATGCAAATGACTGCAAACAACTGCTAATATGGTTAGTGCAAGTTTACATTGCAGTTCACATAAAACTATCAGATTATGCTAAGAAAAAAGGGATCAGTTATGACACTGCTTGGAGAATGTGGAATCGAGGGCAGTTACAAGGAGAACGTCTTCCTACAGGAACAATTATTATTTTTGAAGATGACCGTTCTTGCGGTGAAAATAAAGTAGCTATTTATGCGCGAGTTTCTAGTTCAGAAAATAAATCTAACTTAGAGACTCAGGCAAAAAGATTGGAAGCTTATTGTATTGCGAAAGGCTATCAAATTGTTCGAGTAGTTAAAGAAGTAGGAAGTGGAGTCAATGATCATCGAAAGCTATTATTAAAACTTCTAGAACAAACTGATTATAATTTGATTGTCGTAGAACATAAAGATCGTTTAAGCAGAGTAGGGTTTAATTATCTGAAAGTTCTTTTAACTCAAACAAATAGATATCTAGAGGTCGTTAATCTAGCAGAAGAAAGAAAAGACGATTTAAGGCAAGACTTCGTGAGCATAATTACCTCATTTTGCGCTCGATTATACTCATTAAGACGACGAAATAGAAAGACAGAATGTTTAATTAAATGCCTTGAGGAGAATGATGAAATTAGTTCAAAAACATCTAATTAAATTTAATCACAAAAATTATTCAGTAATTGATAAATTAGGATTTTTATCGAAGAATCTGTATAATTGTGCTGTTTATTTAAACCGTCAAGTTTTCTTTTCACATCAACCATTTTTAACAATGACTGAGTTACATCATGCCTTAAAAATGAGTCCAGATTATCAAGCCTTACCCGCCAAAGTAAGTCAGTTAGTATTAAAGCAAGTAGAAAAAACCTTTAAATCCTACCAAAAAGCGAAAGAACAATACAAAAAATCGCCAGATAAATTTACAGGAGAGCCTAAGTTGCCAAGATACAAAGACAAGGAAAAAGGTAGAAACGTTTTAACTTATAACTATCAAGCCATTTCTCAAAAAGCGTTGAAGCAAGGTTTAATCAAGCTATCAGGGACTAATTTAGAATTTAAAACTAATTTAAAGAAAGTCTTAGAGGTCAGGATTATTCCTAAATTGGGTGCTTATTGTTTAGAGATTGTCTATGAACAACCAGCCTCATCAAGTCAAGAGGGAGAAAGATATGCTTTTATCGATTTAGGCTTAAATAACCTAGCTGCTGTTACCTCTAATATTCCCGAATTTCAGCCAACTTTAGTATGTGGAAAAGCCTTAAAATCCTGCAATCAAAAGTACAACAAGACACTAGCTAAACTCAAATCGGAATTACCCAGTCTACAGAAGACCAGTAAAAGAATACAAGGTTTAACTTTAAAGCGTAATTGCCAGGTGGATTATTACCTCCACACCGCTAGTAAATATATTATTGATAAATTACTAGCTCATCAAATTAACCTTTTAGTTATTGGTCATAATCAAGGCTGGAAACAAAACATTAATATTGGAGATAGAAATAACCAGTCATTCGTAAATATTCCTCATTCAAGGTTTATCGAACAACTTACCTATAAAGCAAATTTAGTAGGAATAGAGGTCAAAACAACTAATGAAAGCTATACCTCTAAATGTAGTTTCTTAGACTTAGAGTCTATTCAAAAGCAAAAAAGCTATTTAGGCAAGAGAATTAAAAGAGGACTATTCAGAAGCTCGTCGGGTTATTTCTATGGAGCAGATATTAATGGTTCCTTAAATATTGGAAGAAAGGTAGTCGGAGAGGCCGCCTTTAGCGGGAATCCGATAGAGAGGTTCGTAGTTAACCCAGTACGGGTCAAAGCGTACAAAGCTAATTCTAGATGCAATATTTGCGTACAGAATTAGTAACTATAGCTCTGGCTACCGTTTCAATTTTTTTGCGAAAGAACGGCTATCGCTTGAACGCCAGTGAAGCGGAAACGGTCAGTTTCTTTCTCGGTCTTGCGGGCGCTCTCGAAACCTATGAGGAGGGTTTCGCCAGATTGACTGATTGGATCGAACAATATGCGATCGAACTGGAAGATTAACCACGGAGACTGTTCTAACACCTCTGAGTCTAACGGTAAGGAAACGGAAAATATGTCAGACAATATGGCTAATTCGCTCTCATCAAGTCAAATACCTTTAAGTTTATTCGTTGCGGGCGGCGACGATCAAAGGGAGAAAGCCACCCAGATGAGCGAGGATTTCCTATTCGCTTGGAAGGAGAGGATTGCAGACTATCAACGACAGGTGAGAGAGGGAAAGACGGCGATCGAGCAACCGACTTTATTCGATCTACCGCAGACCACATGGCACACTGCCGATGAGATCGATCCTTTTTCTTTACCGCGTCACCCCTCGGACTTCTATCGCCGTCCCGACATCGAACCCCCCGACGATTCCAATCAAGGCTGCCTCTATTTCCAGATCGACCATGTTAGTAACATCGTACTGTATGTCGGAGAGACGAAGTTGAGCGCCCGCCGGCGTTGGTTGGGTTCCCACGATTGTAAGGATTACGTTCTTAGCTATATCGAGTTACACCGCCGCTACGATCTCGATGTGGCCGTTAATGCTTCCTTTTGGTATCATGTTCCACCCCAAAAAAAGATACTACAGCAGTGGGAACGGGAGCTTATTTTTAAGTGGCGACCTCCTTTCAACAAGGAGATGTGGGAGTTCTACGGGCAACCGTTCGGGAAACTCTAGCTACCGACAAATGCCGTCGTTTCTGTTAGGATAGACAGTAGCGATCGCTAAGATAGTTATGATGGGAAGAAACCGTTATCCCGATAATTGGGGGGAAATTGCCGCTAGGGTCAAGGAAAAAGCCGGCTGGAAATGTCAGTGCTGCGGGATGCAGTGTTTGCGACCGGGGGAAAATGTCAGCGACCTGACCATTTCCGAGCGCTCGATCCGCAAACTGGCCGTACACCACCACAACCGACAACCAGAGGATAATCGCCCCGAAAATCTGATCGCCCTCTGTAGCGCCTGTCACCTTGAGCGCCACAAGTTCCGGCTCGGTTCCGTGTCTATCGGTCAGTTGTCGTTATTTTAGTCCGGTAATAAGAGGACAAAACGGCATCACGTTCTATCTCTAGTGTCCATCCGTTAGAGCGATCGAATACCCCCATCGTTCCCGCCACCGTATCTAACCTTTACTAGGGGATAATTTTGTACTATCCTTCGATTTGTTTTAACCACCATTCCAGCAGGACGGCGCGGCATTGTAAGCAGGTGAGGGACTTCAACAAATCGCTGACTCCGATCGCATTAGCGGGATAGGTCAATAGTTCGCTGGTAGATAAGCCGCCGTCGATATCGGCAGTAAAACCGTAAAGTTTCTGGTTGGAAAAGGAGCTATTTACTGCCCAACCTGCGCTGTTTAGGGGAGTTAATCGGGTCATTGCCGTTGCTTCAATTCCCAATTCTCGTTTTAGAGTCATCAACGCCGCCTCGTGATGGTCTTGCCCCTCGGAAATCCGACCACCAGGGAAATCGAGGGTTATTTGTCCCAGTCCGGGGCGATAACTGGGAGCGGGCAGCAGTATCATCGAGTTTTGAACGGGCAGAACAATGACGGAATCAGCTTTTTCAACCCGCCAATACTCTAATGACCGTCCTCGATCGTCTTGCAGGTGTTCCCCGATCAGGGTCAACCAGCGACAACGAAGTTCTAAAAAGCGATCGTTTACTGGCCATGCCGGACTCGATGGTTGTTGCATTTTTAACCTACTCTATATGGAAGCTGTTAAAACAGATTCAAGAACTCCTCGATCGCCGTGTCGGGGGACTCCATACATTCTTGGGCTGTAAACCTTGCGGTGGCGATTCCTTCTCGCAAAAGCAACCGGTCTCTTATGTAGTCGCGATGGGTCTGGCCATTTTCTTGATGGTGTTTACCATCGATTTCCAAGCTGATGCACTTCCCTTTATGAAAGACCAAGAAATCTATCTCTAGTCTTCCCGTCATGGTAGATGCCGAGAGGGGAGAACCCTGACCACCTATCCGCCCCCTCGCATTGCCGAAAAATAACAAACCCCTTCTATCCAAAGCTTCAGCGATTTTTACTTCCACGGGCGATCGAAACATCATCCCGCCCCACTCGGTCGTTCCATTGTTGCTCCGACCGACGACGATGGCGCTTCCCCTAACGATTTGCTCGATCCTTTCCTGCCAATGCTCATCGAAAAACAACCGCCACCAGTGTTGAGTGCCGTGACCATCCCTCTGATCGGCGTAGGCGAGGTGCAGGTTCGGCTTGATCTCCATGTAGAACCCCGGCCTGGTTTTGGGATAAAGCCATTGATTGATCCGTTTCCTGAGATTTTTCTCCTTGTTAGCACTCAAGGCAACAAAAAAATCTAACAGTTGTGAGGTTCTCAATTCTCGCAATAGGGGAAGCTTCCCACCGATAGAAACCAATTCGCCGCTATTTTCGGTTCCTTCATCGTTAAATTCCATAGAATAGAGCATTTCTAAGCGGAAATAGCAGAGCGGAAATGGCTAGTGATTCCCAAGCCAATCCCAGAAACGAGGAGAAGATTCACGTCTAATTCCCTTCGATCCGATTTGAGCGAGTTTAAAACAAATTTGGCTTTCATAATCGATATTGAACAGGTTGATAGATTTTCATCGGGTTTCTCTAATTTTGTGATCCTCTCAAATAGTCAGACCGCAATTTCCTCATTATCGCTCTATCTTTATTCCGGTTTAAACCATTCGTAACAAACTAATTGAATATCTTCTTCTCTGATAATTTTGAGGGGACTTTCTTCTTTTTTTTCCTCGATCTCATTATACAAGTCATTATCGACAAAATACTCATCTAGTTCGGCTATTAACGTGTTTAAGTCTTGTTTTTGAACGTATTTATCCCAAATTGTCTTAATGTCTCGTTCGTAGATTTTTAGATTTACGGTGTTAATTACTTGCAAGATTTGTACTTTAGTTTTCTGATCTTCAGGCTGATTTTCCAGTAAATTTGGCTGAATTAGGGCATGATGAATCTTTTGTATCAGTTTACTCAAGCTAGGTTTGAGTTTGTTGCTGGTATGCTGTCTTCTCAAGGATTCGAGCAGGTTATTGGTTGCCGTGGTCAGGATGCGGAAAATGGCAGTATCGAACTGGACGGGTGGTAAGTCCTCTGGTGGGGGAAAGTCAGATTCTTTGCACTTAATCCAGTTAAAGATTTTACGCTTGTCTGTCACCAGTAAAGACAGTTCGGTGGAGATATGTCCTCGCAGGCTAGGATAAAACTGCCAGAAATGTCTATCCCTTGCTTTAAAGGCGAGGAATAGTCCCCCCTCGCTAAAGGTGTGGTCAGGAATCTTGAAGGTGCGGGTGCTATGAATCCCTAGTGGAATTTCTTCTACAGCTTCCCTTGTCTTCTGTTGGATAAACTCTAGCAGTGGCAATCTCATTTCATCAAGGGAGACTAGATCGGCGGTTTGTTCGAGTTCTTCAAGTATGGCGGCTTTCTCAGCCTCTGTGTCTGCCTGTTTGAGACGATAGAGTTCTTCTAGCGATCGCTCTTGAATGGTTTCTCCCAAGACACTAGCATCTAAACCCACTTCTCGATCGATAGTGGCGATCCGATCCTGCAATCGTCGCACTAGATTGAGTAAAGCTTCTAATCCCTCTTCTGGAAAACAGTTGTAGATGTAGAGGGTGTCATAGTCTGTCCCTAATCTATCAATGCGTCCCGCCCTTTGGATCATTCTAACTGGATTCCAATGCAGGTCATAGTTAACTAAAACCCCCGCATCCTGTAGGTTTTGACCTTCCGATAGAACATCGGTACAGATGAGAATATCAATGGGGTTTTGCTTGAGGGTTTCTAATTCATTATCCTCTTGAGTATTGGCTTTAGGAGAAAACCGTTTGACCTTTTCCTCTCGCTGTTTGCCCGGTGTGTCCCCAGTGATTAACTCGATCGCTGGATTTCCCATGTCTTTCAACCAGTCTTCATCTTTGAGCAGTTCGCTGTGTAAATAATCTGCCGTATCTTTAAAGTAGCTAAAGACTAAAATTCTTTGAGATTTTAGTTTAGTTTTGAGTAATTCTTTAAAAGCCGCTAACTTGCGGTCATGATCTTGATTTTGTACAACTGATTGCTGTATTTTGTCAAGAATGGTTAAGATACCGTTGAGAATAGCTAAGTCCGATTCAATATACGCTCGCAGGTTATCTATTTGATAATCCTTGTGGTCAATTTCTTCTAGTTGACTAATGATAGAACTCATAGATTTTTCAGCATCTTCTTCTTCCATCCCTGCTGCTAAGATTAACTTGCGGAAGTTCTTTGATGAGAGCAGTTTTCCCTGTTGGGTGAGGATTTCGTAGAATTTACTCTGAAAGTCTCTTTGGTTACGAACACTATTTTTAAAGGCAATTAAAGAACTTTCTAATCGTTTTAAATAGAGAGCTTTTTGTAGGGCGACTAAGGCATCATTGCGTTTAACTTCATCTTCATCCTGCTTTTGTTTTTTGCGCTTAAAAGCTTTGATGTTGTAAGGTGCTAAATGAAGCTGGTCGATTCGATCAGCGATGCCAGCATATAACCCAGTAAAGCTACCCTCAAAGTTATAGGTAAACTGTTCTAGCTCTCGCTTGGGAAAGTGAATAAGCTGATTGTTAATCCTGATTTCTTCCCCCGCCTGTTGTCTTCTAATAACGTCCTGACGGCTGCGGCGTACCATTGTTTGAAACAGCAACTCGGTAATCTCTACCCCACCTTTAGCTAAGGCTTTAAAATAAGTTCTTAAATTAGAAATACCGTCCTCTCGATAATAAGTATCATTGCCTCTAGTTAGTAGAGAAATTTGATGATAGAGGTCAAATATGCTATTATTAATGGGTGTAGCAGTAAGTAATAAAACTCGTTTATTGCGCTTACCACTGCTGACCATTTTTAGCAGATTTCGATAGCGATTAGTGGCACTATTACGGAAGTTATGACCCTCATCCACCACCACTAAATCATATTGGCTGAAACGGCGAAGATCAAAGTTTTGACGACTGATCTCCTCATGGGACAAGACATCAGCTTTAATGCCAAATTCATCTAGTTTCTTAATCCAGACTAAATCTCTCAGTTGGGCGGGACAGACCACCAAAGCGCGGGGGACGTAACCGGGACGGCGCAATTTAATCAGGTAATAGTCTAATACTCTCAAGCCAATGTAAGTCTTACCCAAACCCACAGCATCAGCGACGATGCAGCCTCGATGTTTCTCCATCAGTTTGACGGCTCTCTCGAAACCTTCCTGTTGGAAACTAGCTAGTTCTAGGGTGGTGCGCTCCGTTTCCCCCACCATCGCCTCATCCTTAAAAAGTTCGTACAGTGCTTTAAGGAAAACTTGATAGGGTGTATAGGCTTTACTGCCAAATTTGGAAGCGTTGAGGGCATCAATTAGCTTGGTCTTGTAGTCGAGGTCAACACTGGGGTCATTCCAGAACTTCTCAAACCAGTTTTGTCTAAGGTCAGATGCGATCGCTCCCACCTTGTTGATGATGTTTAACTCTGTATTGCCTTGCAGTCCGGCGGGGGTAAAGTTAGATGACCCGACGATGCTGTAATGGTCGAAGATGTAGGCTTTAGCATGAAGGAATTGAGATTTTTCTCCCAATGCTCCAAAGAGTCTGACCTTAACATGGTCTTGTTGTAGGTAAGCGATTACGCGATCGATCTGGTTTTTGTATTCTCTCTTGAAGGGTTCGCCTTCCAACTGCTCTTGGATATTCCTGCGGAAGTAGCGGATAAGGTCAATTCTGTCACTTTCTGCGGGTCTGATGGCGGGGTCGCGCCCGATGAGCAGACGGAAGCTGGTCAGGCGGTTCATGGCTTGTTCGAGGCGCAGCCATGCTTCAATACGGAAGAATCCAGTGGCGATGTCAAGAGTTAGTTGATGCTGTTCCTCAATCAGTTGTTTGAGGATGGTTTCTAGAGTGTGGGTGGAGTTGTCGATGTAGTCGGGGAGGGGCATAAATTAATCACTATTATTTGAGGTAGGCTTAAGTCTTTTATTGATAGGTTTAACCTCATAACCAATAGCTTCTGAAATTAATTGACATTCTTCAGGACTAACAATTTTTCTGACATATTCAGGAAACTTTTCTGGAATATAGGTATCTTGCAACCATTGACGGAACTTACCTAATAATTCAAAAGGATAAATATTGGCTAATCGTTCCCCTCTGCTATCGGGATAATAATGTGTATATTGCTCAAAGTCAGTTTCATAGCCTTCATTTCTTAAATAATGACACCATGCTTTGCCAATTGAGATATCAATAGTTGCTTTATCATGTAGAAGTACACTTTTAGCTTCTAAATCTCTCATTAGTTTGCTTATTTCTTCAAAAATGCACCATGTTCCATTGGGAAGTTTTGTTCTTTGTTCAAATAGCATTAAACGTTGATACCAAACCCGTTGATAAGGATGTAATGAATTTGGTTGTTCGGGAGCTTGACCAGTAAATAGCCACCATTCAGATACCATCATTTCAAATTCTGGTGAGAGCCACATGGCAAAAGATACGGCTAACTGAGGATGAAGCCAAACTTCTCGGCTTTTTCCTTCTCCTCTTTTCTGTATTAGATCATAGACTTCAATACCAGTCTTATCAGATAAAAGTTCTAAATATTCAATCGTTCTATCTTTTTCAAACCAAGCATTTGGATTTCTATATTTGCCTGTTTGTCTTTCATAGGCTTTGGTAAGTTTGCTGGCACTTATGTAACCATCTAGTTGTCTTTGACTGACAACTAAATCACCAACCTGATGTTCAATGTATTGCATTTCATTCTCCTTATAAAGTTATTGTGTGAAAAAATTAATAGTAATTACCTTAAGTTTGATTTCCCCAGATATTCTGGTCATAAATCTTATCTAAAGATGATGCTCCAAAATATCTCTGATACTCTTGGACTGCGAATGAATCCATCATGCCAGCAAGATAATCAATCACTACTCGTTTTCTCATTGGAGCATCTTCTTGAGTATCTTTTGCAATCGCTCTTAATTCTGGCGGCAACAATAATAAGTCTTTATTAAATTTTGCATCGGTATAAACTTCAAAAAGTCCTTTAATAATGCGTTCTCCTTGCTTTTCATAAAGCTGAACGTCCTTTTTTCGTAATAGTGCTTTAAATACTAACTTTTTTAAACCTTCAGCTAATTTGCTTAAAGTCTTGTATCCAAGTTGCTCTGAGCCATCCTGACATTCTACCTTGCCAATATCCCACATTAGTGTGTGAACAATGTTGGATGTTAACTCTTTTCGGATAATAAAGGAATATTCTTCTGATGTCTCAAGGCGTTTTGCTTGGGTTGCTATTTCTCTTGATTTGTCAGCAATGTCTCTAAACTGCTGACTGGCTGACTGGTATTTATCACTAATATCAAATTCGTGCATCATTTCTTCTAAACTGACAAAACCAAAGCTAATAGCATCTTCTAAATCATGAGCGGCATAAGCGATTTCATCAGCTAAATCCATGATTTGAGCGTCGATACTTTTTTTTATATAAGTATGCTTATCATCCATTTGGTCTTGTAAAAATTCATAGTCATCATCATATAAAAACTTTTGGCTCTTCGGTTTGTGTTATGCAATGGACGGGGGTTATAAGGGATGGAACCCTTATAGAGAAAGGCATTGCTTCGATTTTGGCCAATTGTTTTCTATCTAGAGCGAACTAATCAATTAAGTCTCTTGCCAGATAAGGATTTAGTCGATTTATGCCCCCCTATCGAACCATACCAAGTCCCGAAGAGCCAGTGTTATTTGGATAGCCGATGGCTCAACCCTAGAGCAGCTGAGGAAAAGGCTGAAAGCTTCCGAGAAGGAATCTGGGAAATTGGCTGGAAGAATAATGATGATTGTTGAGGCATTTACGCAAGTACCTGTGACAGTATGGTCTCATAAAAATGAGAGATGTAACGATAAAGTATGGGCAGAACAATTAATAAATGAGCTACCTACATCAGGCTTGCTAGTCGTTGACCTAGGCTTTTTTAGTTTTCCGTGGTTTGACCAATTTACTAAGGAAGAAAAATATTTTCTTACCCGCATGAGGGGGAAAACATCTTACCAAATAAAGCAATTTTTGTCCGCAGGAAAACTTTACCGAGATGAGATTATTACCCTCGGTCAGTATCGCTCTAATCCTTGCCATTCGACCGTCAGATTAGTCTCAGTTCTTTGGGGAAATACTTGGTATGATTATTTGACAAACGTGCTTGATTCTGAACAACTATCCGCTGAGGAAGTTTGTGATTTGTATAGAAGAAGATGGCAGATAGAAGAAGCTTTTCTCTTAACTAAGCGACTCTTAGGACTGGCCTATTTATGGGTTGGACTCACTAACGGCGTACAAATCCAAATTCTCACTACCTTGATTTTCTATACTGTTCTCACTCAGATAGTTCAAGATGTGGCTGTAGCTCTCCATCAGCCGCAAGAAAAAATTTCTGTCGAGATGGTTTTTAGAAGCCTTTACTATGTAGCGAAGGCTTTCTCTCGGGGCGAAAACCCAGATGTAATCAGCTATTTAGCCGAACGCGCTCAACTTTTTGGACTGATTAAAGCTGAACGTCAGCGACATCGAGAGAAAGAGGCTCTCCATCGACAACTATGGGAACCTCTTCCCTTAAGTTGACACCAATGACCGCGTTCGCCAAAAAGGTACATTATCAAAGCGCAAGTCCCTAAGTGCAAGAGTGTCTATTCTAACTGAGAAGTTAATTTTGTCCTATTTAAGTAGGTAGTCGTTAAAAATTATCAGACACCCCCCTTATCAAGCTATCCATTAGTCGGATCTTTCTTAACAAAAAGAGAAGAAACTTAAAAAAAGGGGAAACGATTGATAGGTATAGTTTTGAAAGAAGGAATTAAGGTGGAGGTAAGCAAAAAAATGGAGAAATGGGCAGCCCAAGAATT
>NZ_JAPZQJ010000161.1:0-16983 GCF_027530405.1 Microcystis sp. LE19-41.2A
TTCTGAGATGGAGAGCTTTGTTGTAAACTAATCTTACACAGCCCAATGTGCGCCGCAATAGCGACTCTTGTTCGGGTGTTGGGTAAAATCGAAACGAGTAGGCTTTTTCCATGTCTCACATTTTAGCATATATTTCGTAAACGATGCTCATATTTAACAGTAAAGCCGTCGTAGAACGACGGGGTTTCAGACCCAAATTTTCGATGAAAAAATATATTGACAATCAAACCAATAAATGATGTAGGGGGATAAATCCCCTGTTGCCAGGGCTAGCATCCGTTAAAACGGATGGCTAACCCTCCCTGACGACTTTATGGTTTTCGGATTGCCAGTTTTCCAGGATATGGTTCACCGATTACCGGTCACTAATTAGGGCTGGCTGAATAAAGCTAAAAACCTTGTTGGGTAAGACTTTTAGACCTTTTGTCAATCAAAAAGTACTGGATATGGGAGTGATCGGGGGAAATTTAGGCACTTTTTCTCTGAAAATTAGGTAATTGGCCACCTCAAAACTGGTAAAACCCTACACCCTACCTGCCCCCCCGATGTCGGGGGGGTTGGGGGGCCACACCCTGCCACCAGGAAAAACTTTTTGCCGCAAACCCTACTTATTAGGTTGGGGAGTCATGCGTAGATAGGGTTTGATTTCTTCAACTCCTTTGGGGAATTTGCTACGAGCTTCTTCAGTGGGAATAGAGGGAACCACCACACAATCGCCGCCGTCGGTCCAGTTAGCGGGGGTAGCCACTTGATAGTTATCGGTGAGCTGCAGGGAGTCAATCACCCGCAGGATCTCGTTAAAATTGCGTCCCGTGCTGGCAGGATAGGTAATGGTTAAACGTAATTTTTTGTTGGGATCGATAATAAACACCGAACGTACCGTCAGATTATTGAGGGAATTGGGGTGAATCATGCCGTAGAGATCCGACACTTTGCGATCGCCATCGGCGATAATCGGATAGTTAACGGTAGTGTTTTGAGTTTCGTTGATGTCATTAATCCAACCCCGATGGGATTCGGCACTATCCACACTCAAAGCGATCACTTTCACATTACGTCGCTCAAATTCTGACTTAAGACTAGCCACCGTACCTAATTCCGTGGTACAAACGGGGGTATAATCAGCCGGGTGGGAGAACAGCACCACCCAGCTATCTCCTACCCACTGGTGAAAAGAAATCGGACCTTCACTAGAATCTTGTGTAAAATCTGGAACGATATCACCCAATTGGAGAGCCATAATTGTGTCTTCCTTATTATGTATTTCAAGACAAGCAACAGTCTATGATGCCATAGGAGTGCTGTTCGTCATTGATAATTTTAGGGATTTATAATAATTGGGTTAGGGGATAGGGGAATGAGGAAATGGGGGGAGTGGGGAGATAGGGAGATAGGGAAATTCAACTGTAGCAGCAGCCAGATGGCATCAGGAAAATCCTTGCCAGAAAAGGGTTTTAGCGATTTAGATTGTCCTAACCAACTTGTTTTTTGTGATCAAACCCCAAAACCGCAAAACCCTTCCCCTAGGGGGGCAAACTAGGTTATGATCTGGTCTAATGGCATGATATAACTTTTTTAACTAGCTATCAGCGTTCAGCTAATAGCTAGGCTGCGGTGGCAAATCCCAACTACCCACCCTATGCCTAGTCGGAAGGCTGACGGCTTCATTTCTTGTCCTGATCGTTAATTTGCCTTGGTTTTAGGAGACCACAACTGCAATGAAGAATCTTGTTCGTCTGCTGGCGGTAATTGCCTTGATTATCGGGAGTTTTTGGGGCAAAGTTCCCGCTCAAGCTCTCAATCTCACCTCGATCGCCCTTCCTTCTCTTCCTGTGGCGGTCTTAAATGCGGCCGATGCCAAACTAACTACAGAATTTGGGGCGAAAATCGACCTTAATAACAGTGATATTCGCGATTTCCGGGACTTGAGAGGGTTCTATCCCAATTTAGCTGGTAAAATCATCAAAAACGCCCCCTACGAAGAAGTGGAAGATGTCCTCAATATACCCGGACTCTCGGACACTCAAAAAGAGCGTTTACAGGCTAATCTAGAGAAATTCACCGTTACTGAGCCTTCTAAAGAATTTATCGAGGGTGATGACCGTTTTAACCCCGGAGTTTACTAAATCCAGTTAATTACGGTTTTAAAAAAATTTCTAGGTGGGCGATCGCTCACCTTTTTCAGTGATTAGCGTCTGAAGGCAAGAGGCAAAAGGCAAGAGGCAAAAGAAAGAATCTGGCATACTGCCCCAAGCTAAAAACTGGCGATTTTTGCCAGAACTATAGAGAAATGAAATGCTAGAATAAATAGAATTTATCAATTAACTCCTACATGGTCGTTTCCTCGCAACTGCCGAGTTATCAAGATGTTTTAGTGGTGGGATCGGGAGCGGCGGGATTGTATGCCGCACTGTGTTTACCCCCTAACTTAAAGGTGGGTTTAATTACCAAAGAAGATTTAAAAACTGGGGCTAGTGATTGGGCGCAGGGAGGAATTGCGGCAGCCACCTCCCCGGCAGATTCCCCCGTTTTCCATTTAGAAGATACCCTAAAAGCCGGAGCGGGCTTATGCGATCGCTATGCCGTACAGTTTTTAGTCGAGAAGGCCCCTCAAGCGATCGCTGATTTGCTGCGGTTGGGGGTTAGTTTTGATCGCTCCGGAGACGACTTAGCCCGCACTCTTGAGGCTGCCCATTCCCAGGCCCGGGTGCTGCACGCGGCTGATCGCACGGGGAGAGCGATCGTCAGTACCCTGATGGAAAAAGTGGTCGAACGCCCCAATATTACCATTATTCCCCAAGCGATCGCCCTGAAACTCTGGCTTGACCCGGAAGGGCAACGCTGTCAAGGTATTTGTTTACTCCATCAAGATCATCTCTGTTGGCTGCGAGCGCAAGCAGTCATTCTGGCTACGGGAGGCGGCGGTCAAGTCTATGCCCAAACCACTAATCCCGCCGTTAGCACGGGGGATGGAGTCGCCCTGGCTTGGCGTGCCGGGGCAGTGATTCGCGACCTGGAATTTTTTCAGTTTCACCCCACCGCTTTGACTGTGCCGGGGGCGCCGCGGTTTTTAATTAGTGAAGCGGTGCGCGGCGAAGGAGCGCATTTAATTGATGACCGGGGGCGGCGTTTTGCCTTCGATTACCATCCGGCCGGAGAATTGGCCCCCCGGGATGTGGTGAGTCGGGCGATTTTTAGCCATTTGCAGAAAACCTCCGACGATCCCGCCCATGCCAAAGTATATCTAGATTTAAGACCGATCGAACCGGATCGTCTGCGTTATCGTTTCCCCAATATTATCCGCATCTGTCAAAAATGGGGCATTAATGTGTTTGAAGATGTGATTCCCGTTGCCCCCGCCGCTCACTATTGGATGGGAGGAGTGGCTACCGATTTAAACGCCCGCACTTCTCTACCCGGTTTGTATGCGATCGGCGAGGCGGCCAGTACGGGTGTTCACGGTGCTAATCGTTTAGCCAGTAATTCTCTTTTGGAATGTATTGTCTTTGCGGCAAGTTTAGTTGAAATAGGTCTAGAGCCAGAAAACTTGGTGGGGGAAAGACCAGAAAAACCCCTAGAAATCGCAGAAAATTGGCAGGAAGAACAGGAATACTGGCAAAAAGTACGCAGAGAATTACCGATTTTAATGTGGGAAAATGCGGGAATTTGCCGATTTCAAAATGAGTTAGAAACTGCTATCCTACGGGTGCAACAGTGGAAACAACAGTTAGAATCCTTAAAGATGGGCCAATTTCTCCAGAATCTTCTCCCCGACAAAGGACAATTATTTTTGTGTCCCTCGGTGCAGTTAGAAATAAGAATAGCGATCGAGACATTAAATCTTCTAGATATCGCTGACTTAATTCTGGAAAGTGCCTTATTGCGAGCAGAAAGCCGAGGCGGTCACTATCGGGGCGATTATCCAGAAACCGTAGCTAATTGGCAATTCCACACGACTATTCAAGGTCGAACGTGGCGTAAAACGCCTGTGCAAGCTTAATTAAGCCAGTTTTTCAGAGATAATCCCTAAGCTCTAAACAGTGGACTCTATCCTCGCTACTAGGAGCCTTACTATTCGCCCCACGCTCACCGGAGGCCTTTCCCAATCACCACCGTAGTCCATGACCTATCTCTGGAGTTAAGTGCTTTTCATTTACGGCTTTTAGGCTATCATACTTTTACCCTCCCCCCCCTAAACAGTTGCATTAATTCTATGATCAAACCCAATTTCCTATTTTTGTTAGCTATCGGTGTGAGCAGTTGGGGTCATCATTTTCAGGCTTTACCCAAGGCTAACGCTCAAACTCCCCCTAGGTTAGAGCAACCCCAGACTGTCGCCACTTACGATCAGTTGATGAAAGCTGGTTACGAAGCTACAGCCCAAAGAAATTACCAACTCGCCCTAGGAAAATTTCAACAAGCTCTGGCACAACGTCCGAACGATACATTTGCTCAAAATGCGATCGCTAATATCCAGAAGTATCTAGGTCAAACCGCCACGGCCGCCAACGCAGCCGCCAAAAACGAGACTTCACCAATACCGTTAATTGCTGGCTCGGCCTTGTTATCCATCGCTTTATTGGGAGTTTTACTATCGCTTTTCTTCCAATATCGTCCCAAGGGCAAAGCCTCAAAACGGCGCAAAAAGACAACTTACGTCAATCCTAAAAACCCACTCAACAACTTTTCTAGGGGCAATGGCAATTCCTTCGACGCGGACCCCAAAACGGGCAGTGACATTAATGGCAGTGGTGACGAGGATTTCGAGCCTTCTTTGCCCGTACAAGCTACCTCCCGCATCCCGAACGTAGATTTAATCCTGCGTTTAATTGAAAGTCTTCGTGATAACGATCCCCGTACCCGTAGACGGGCGGTTTGGAAGCTGGCACAGATGTCCGATTCTAGGGCAATGCAGCCTTTAGTCGATAGTATGGTGGATGGGGATTCCTACGAACGCAGTTTAACCCTAGAAGCTCTCGCTCAAATCTGTACCCGCTCCCTGCGACCGATGAACCAAGCTTTGGCTATCTCTCTCCAGGATAAAAATCCCCAAGTGCGGAAAAATGCTATCCGGGATTTAACCAGACTCTACGATATCATGTCTCAGATCAGTCAATTAATTTGTCATGCCCTCGATGATTCCGATGAGGAAGTGCAAGAAACAGCACGCTGGGCAATCAGACAGTTAAATCTGCAATTACCGCCCCGCTTAGATATTGCTCCCCTGGAAACCACTGGTGAACCGGAAGATGATGACGTACAGGATACTTCCTTCACTGAAACCACATCCACTGAGGTGCAAAATTGAGTGGAAAACTGTTATTTCTCTCCACCCCCGTGGGATTTTTGGGATCGGGGGACGGCGGTGGCCTAGAATTAACTCTTTATAATCTCGCTCGCACTCTGAATAAGCAAGGGTATGCGGTGCGGGTAGTGGCTCCAGAAGCCTCGCAATTGCATGATATTCCCTTAATCACTATAGCAGGAAATGCCCAGATTTCCGCCCAAAGTCAAGGCCGGCAAGCCCCGATTTTCATGCCCGAAAATGCCGTTTTGGCCAATATGTGGCACTACGCTCAACAAGTACAACATCAGTACGATTTAATTGTTAATTTTGCCTAGGATTGGCTGCCTTTTTATCTCACTCCTTTTTTTGCCACTCCCGTCGCCCATTTAGTCAGCATGGCTTCCGTTTCTTTGGCGATGGATCATATTATTCAAAAAACCTACCGCAGTTTTCCCCATTTACTCGCTTTTCACACCGTCGCCCAAGCAGAAACTTTCTCAATATCTCCCCCCTATCGCTGTTTGGCTAATGGTTTAGACGTATCTTTGTATCAGTTTCGGGCCGCTCCTTCCCCCTGTCTAGCCTGGGTGGGACGGATTGCCCCGGAAAAAGCTTGAGAAGATGCGATCGCCGCTTGTCAACAGTTGGGCGTAAGCTTTTACGCATTTAAGTTACATTGACAGCATTACCCTTATTTTTCAGTTTTCTACTCCATTTAATAATCAATCCCCCTTCATTTAAAAGCTGATTGACTACTTTTTCCAGTTCTTCTTTATTTTCAAATTCTCGATTAGCTATGTACTCTTTAGCGGAATGCCACACTAATTCTATTAGGTTGTAATCTGGACTATAAGCTGGTAAAAACTCTAGCCTAATATTGGGCAACTCTTTTTCCACCTGCTCAATAACATCTTTCTTTTTGTGATAACTAGCATTGTCTAATATGATGATAATTTTCGGTCTTTTTTCTCGAAAATCTTCGGGCAAATTTCCCAAGTTTATCCATTCTTGACGAATCTCTTCATGAAGTTTCTTTAATTGTTCATGGAAAGTCTCTGAATTTCCTTTTTTGATCATAAAACAGACTCTTTTTTTATCATTATATCTTAAGGCTCCCATCACATTCACCCTTCCTCTTTTTCTTTGTCCATTCACTTTTTTCGCTTTCCTTTTTTTGTCCAAGCTCTCCTTCTTATTACTCTCAAACTAAATCCACACTCATGAGGGGCTGTGTGGCGAACCTGCGTCGCCACCTTGAAAGCCCCGTCCCAAAACCATACCTGGATTGACTCTGGCTTTTCTTTCGCTAACTTTAAATATTCATCTAATTTTTCTTTAAATGCTTTTCTTAATTTCTTATCTTGCTTATCTTCTAGACTATATTTCGCCCAGATATACACATACTTTTTTCTTCTCAATATTCTTCTCACTTGCGAGCCACTCAGTTTAATTCCT
Source organism: Microcystis sp. LE19-41.2A (assembly GCF_027530405.1). NCBI lineage: Bacteria > Bacillati > Cyanobacteriota > Cyanophyceae > Chroococcales > Microcystaceae > Microcystis > Microcystis sp. LE19-41.2A. Next base: position 6,743 of record NZ_JAPZQJ010000161.1, read on the forward strand.
GTTTCCTTTTCTAGATGCTCTGCTAATCTTGCCGCTGTCCATCTCCCGAATTCCTATCCAAATTCCTTCGGGTCTTCATCAACTATTTTTAATAGTAAATTAATATATTCCTCTGTGGCTTTTTTATGATTTCCATTTTTTCTCCCATCTTCTAGACTTTCTAAATTGTTAGGATCGCCGTGAACACACCAAGGGGCGACCGTTTTGAGTGAACAGCCAATAAAGTCAGCTATTTCTCGTTGAGTTTTTCCGTCGTTTAGCAAGAGAAACATTAAAATTCTTTCCCTAACCTCTGCTCTTTCTTCTTCTTTAAGAGCTTTTTGTAAGTTTTTCTTTTCTTCTAAGTCTAGGAAATCTTTGGCTGGCATAAGTAGGATTTTTCTCAAGTTACTATTTCTATTTTAGGTGGTTTAAGTGCGTTTTAGCTTATTCAGTTAAACTCAAGAGATGCTCTGGCGAATTTATTAAAAGATAACTTTACAGAATGGCTAAAAAAATATCAAACAAAATGGGAAGTTTTAATCAATACTTTAGAAAATAATCTTAAGCATCGATCACTAAATATTGCTCAAAAATCAACAGACAAAAATCCCTGCTTATTTGTTACCCTTACAGAAGAAAACAAATCTTTAATGCTGAGAGCTTGGATTGTTAAAGATATCAACAATTATCATCCCACAGAAAAAGAACCTCAAAAACGTGGAGAATATCAATCTTTAACCCCCAATGAAGGAATAAGTCTGGGCAATCATCTCCAAGAAAATGAATTGATTAATCACCTAAAAAAATTTAAACGAGAATCAGAACATATCTGTCAATCTTCCCTAGAAAAAGTTCAATTTTTTCTTCCCTATAGATTTATTGAAAAAGAGATTAAACCGATTGATTTATTTTCAATTGATGAAGTGGCAACAGCTACAGGCTGCGATCCTCATCATTGGGGAGTCGATCATGAGATAATCATGAGATTTTCAGAACGAATAACAGCCGAAAATATCAACAATCAACAAAGCTATTTATGGATCAAAAAATGCCAACTTTTTCGGAATATACAGCAGCAAAATCTGACCCAAATCTTAAAGTGTGAGGAAGAAATCCAAAAACTGATCGAATCAAACAATCAGCAAACAGTTATTTTTAAAAAACCTCTGGCAAATAATGACCATCCGAATAAAATACTCAAATATCATAAATTTAACAATGTTATCGGTTCAAGGTTAACTAATCTCAGTCAAGAAAACTCCTTAGAGTTAAAAAATATTCTAGCCATTTTATACGAAACTGGAATACCTTTATCTCTGTGGATACGACCGGATGCTAACCCAGAACTTAACTGTCAGGAAAAATTAGACCCTATCTGTCAATGTCCACTAGAGAAATTACCAGAAATAATTAAAAATAGACGTTCCGCCGCTTGGTTAGAAGATAATCATATTGGGAATCATCTATCATTACTTTGGGATGACTACCAGCTTGTTCCCCCCAACTATCCACTTTTGATGCCATAAATTGAACTATGACAGACTGGAAAAAATTTACAGGAAATCAAAAACCCACAGACGATTGGGAATTACCAGAACCCCCCAGCTGGCGACCTTTTGGCAAAGAAAAGCAACCGGGAGAAAGTCGTCGTAAGCATCGGGGAGAAACCTTTCTAGTGCGCGAAGAAGAAATTAAAATGGTCAATGCAGCCTTGTATTTACGGCGACCTTTATTAGTAACCGGCAAACCAGGGACAGGAAAGTCATCTCTTGCCTATAAAGTCGCCCAGGAATTAAAATTAGGAGAAGTATTATACTGGCCGATTACCACTCATACTACCCTAAAAGATGGACTTTATAACTATGATGCGATCGGTCGGTTACAGGAAGTTAAATTACTGGAACGAGAGCAAAAAGAATTAACCCCAGAAGAACGAAAAGACCAATTAAAACAGATTGAAAAATATATTACCCTTGGACCGTTGGGAACCGCACTATTAGAGTCAGAAAAGCCAAGAATACTGTTAATTGATGAAATTGATAAGAGTGATATCGATTTACCCAATGATTTACTCACCTTATTTGAAGAAGGACGCTTTGAAATCCCCGAATTAGTTAGGCTAAAAGAAGAAGTCCCAAGCTTTGAAGTACGAACTGCTTATACCGATACAACCGACATTACCCAGAAAGATATAAAAACACCTATAAATGATGGTTTAGTTATCTGTAAGGCTTTTCCTTTTGTGATTTTAACTAGCAATGGAGAACGAGACTTTCCCCCACCTTTTTTGCGTCGTTGTCTCCGTTTAACCATGAAAGAGCCGGAAAAACCCGACTTAATTAAAATAATTGAGGCCCATTTAGAAGAAACAATTGCTAATAATCCAGACATCGACAAACTGATTGATAACTTCATTCAAAAGCGCAGTTCACAAACCCTAGCCACGGATCAATTACTTAATGCTATTTTTATGGTCAAAAAAGGAGCTATATCAACTACAGATGACCTGATTAATCAACTTTTGAAAGATTTGGGGAGGGTAGAAGATGAGTGAATCCCCATCCAATTCATCAATTAAAAAACTATTAGATTATCTAGAGCAAACAGGACTACTAGAACGGTTACAACTCAGTGATGAAGATGTAGCTGATAGTATCTGGTTGGCCTTACAAATGGGTGTTGAAGACTTGCAATCACCGCCAATATTTCCAGAAAATAAACAGCCAATAGATTCATCAAATTCTAATCAAATAGAGGAAAATTTAGAGAATATTCCAGAAGATAACCTATCAAAATCCCAGCCAAATGTCGATGTTATTACCGAAGAATCTCTCCCCAAAGAAATAGAAAAACCCACCCCAATCCAAGGCTTTCCTTTTCAAGTTCCTGCTGCTCCGGCACTACAGACAGCACTCCCGATTAGTCGCGCTTTGCGTCCTTTCATGGGAAAAGTTCCCTCAGGGACTAAAACGATTTTAGATGAAGAAGCAACCGCTTCTTTTATTGCAGAAAGGGATATTTGGCTACCCGTGACTAAACCCCAACCGGAACGCTGGTTAACCCTCGAATTAGTAGTAGAAGAATCTAGATCCTCTTTCATTTGGCGAGAATTAATTAATGAGTTACAAAATCTCTTAGAAAATCAAGGAGCATTTAAAACCGTCAGAGTTTGGCAACTATCAACCTCAAATAATCAAGAATTACAGTTAGTAAGACGCAGAAAAAAAGGTAAAGCGGGACAACGTTATCACCCCCATAAAGAACTTATTCATCCCAGGGGACGGGGATTAGTTTTGCTAGTAAGTGATTGTGTTTCTCCTCTCTGGCAAAAAGCCTTAATTCATCCTTGGTTAAAAGATTGGTCAGAAAAACAACCCACCGCTATTCTGCAACTTTTCCCCGAAAGATTATGGAATAGTACCCAACTAGGACGAGGACGTAAACTCTTCACCACTGCTTTAACTGCCGGGGTTCCCAATCCGAAATTAATCTTAAAAAATTATCCCCAATGGCTACCGATTAACTGGCAAAATACCCTTCTTATTCCCGTAATCACGTTAGAAATAGAAGTCCTCAAACAATGGGCAAAAGTTGTCGCCGGGTCAGGTAATGCTCAGATTTCTGCTTTTTTATTTGATTTAGAATTTATTAAACAACAAATTATTGAAATTCCCCCTATGTCCAGAGAGGAAAATAAGCAAGACAGCGAAGATAAAAACAGCATCAAAAATAAAGCCGAGGCAATGGTCGAGCGATTTTTTGCCACCGCGTCAGAACCGGCCAAAAAACTAGCAAAAATGATGGCAGCTGCCCCGGTAAGTATGCAGGTGGTCAATCTTATTCGTAAAACTCTTTTAAACGAAGTGCGTCCCGTTCATGTGGCAGAATTTTATATGGGAGGTTTATTAAAACCGATTGTAGAAAATGAAGAAGGACAGTATCGAGTCTATGACTTTTTACCCGGGGTACGTCAAGTCTTAAATGATGCTATCGGTAGGCGACAAACTATCAAGGTACTCGATGCTATTTCCCAATATATTGCTGGGGAAATTAAAAGTCCTATCCGCAGTTTTGCCGCTTTATTAACCCTATTACCCACCTATCCCCCAGAACAAAGAGAAAAAATTCTTCCCTTCGCTCAAGTCAGCATCGAAGTCTTACGCAATCTGGGGGGAGAATACGCAGAATTCGCCGAAGAAATCGCCGTTAATATCTCCAATCCCCTTCCAATCCCTCAATCCTCGCCACCTCCCTTAAAAACCCGTACCTTTGAATTTACCCTAGCAACCATAGAACGTCAGTCTCAAAGTCGTTTTGAACCAGAAAAATGGGTAATCAAAAAGGAAAAAAGGCAAGCAGAAGGCATTGTCGAAAAACTAGCCGAGGGAGTCGAATTGGAATTGATGGAAATCCCCGGCGGCACATTTATGATGGGAACCGAAGACGAGGAAATTGCAAGACTGGTGAAAAAATTTGGTTGGGATGGATTTAGACGAGAAAAACCCCCACACCCAGTAACCGTTTCCTCTTTCTACATGGGACGTTATCCTATCACCCAAGCTCAGTGGCAAGCTATCGCCGCAACCGCTAAAATAGACATCGACCTAGAGACAAACCCTTCTCACTTTAAAGGGGATGAGCTACCCGTAGAAAGAGTCAACTGGTATGAAGCAACGGAAGTCTGTAAACGACTATCAAGGGAAACAAAACGGGAGTATCGGCTACCGAGTGAGGCAGAATGGGAATATGCCTGTAGAGCGGGGACAACAACCGCCTTTCACTTTGGGGAAACGATAACGGCAGATTTAGCTAACTATCGAGGTACTGAAACCTATGCCGATGAACCCACAGGAAGATATCGACGTAAAACAACCCCAGTGGGCTATTTTCAGGTAGCTAACGCCTTTGGGTTGTACGATATGCACGGAAACGTTTGGGAATGGTGTGCCGATACCTGGCACGATAACTATGATGGTGCGCCGACGGATGGCAGTGCTTGGATGGAAAATGGGAATGATAATCCTTCTCCATTGCGGGGCAGTTCTTGGTACGACAATCCAAATCTCTGCCGTTCCGCTTTCCGCTACGACAGCAGCCGCCGCAACGACTACTTCGACTACGGTTTTCGGGTGGTGTGCGGTGCTGGGAGGACCCTGTAACCCTTTTTCTCTTTCTTTCCCTTTTTTTCCCTCATTCCCTTTTCTGGAATTTTTTTGGGCAAGCTATAGTACAAGCGCATTAGTTTAGGAGTTATACTAAATCTGGTTATTTGGGTTCTCCCCCCTGCTCCCCTTGATAAGGGGGGTGTCGATCCCCCCTGCCCCCCGGGATAAGGGGGGTGTCCATGAGCAGAAAACGGGTTTCTCGGAGAAACCCGTTTTCTGTGCTGAAAAAGTACGGGCGAAGCATTCGGATAGAAAATCTCCGGTTTCACCGATAGGTTATTGCCCGAATGCTTCGCCCCTACAGGACGCGGGCCGATGAAGACGCGAGGTTTTGAACGACGATTCTCTCAAAATCTTGCACCTGTTTCGCGAGAAAAGCCCCAAAACCTTTACTTTGCCTACATTTCAAATTTATTCAGCAAACCCTATCTAGCCGGTCTGAGATTAACCCTAGCCAAACTCATCCAACGCTCGCAAAGTTGGGAAGCGCACCTAGTCCAGGGCGATACCCACCGACTACGGCGGGATATCTTCGATTCTTACGAATTCACCAGAATATCGGATATTGTTGTGATCGCCGTCGTTCACTCACCGAAATACAGGTGAACCCGATTGCTCGTCCAGGTTGCCACCCCCGTGCCGAAAAAATCCGCGTCTTCCGTCCAGATCGGGCATTCCAGCAATAAAGCCAGCGCCACGACTGGCCAATCGTCCACATCCCGCGCGGCGATGCGTTTTCTAGCCTCCCCTTCGTAAGAAGCGTACAGGCTGTTATCCACGATCCGCACCCAACCGGTCAAACCTTCCAAGACTGCCATCGCGTCCTCGCTCCCTAGGTCGCGTTTCTCGAAAAGAATCGGTAAATATCGTCTTGCGTCGGCGTAACAGCGATCGGTCGTAAAAAAATCTACCGTGGGAGCGAACCGAGCGATCATCTCCCGTACCTTTTTCCCCAACACGGCACGGATGAGAATATTGGCATCCAGAACGATTCTTTTCGTCATAGCAGAAAGCCTAACGCTCGCCTTCCCGGAGTTGACGGAATTCGCGAACGAGCGCATCTTCAGAAAGTCCCTGTTCGCGTAAAAGCGCATCCAACCTCTCGGCGGCGCGTTTTAACCCGTCGATCTCCGCTTCCGATGGCTCCGGTCGTGCCGGTAAGAAATAACCCACCGTCTGACCCTGGCAAGTGACGGCGATGGGAGTAGTAGAACTCAAATATTTGGCGAGATGATCCCGGAATTCTCCCATTCCGATTTTTTCTAGCATAGACTATTGCTTTTCCCGCTTGTGTACTGTTGTGTACATAATTTTAGCAGAAAAATCTGTAGGCCGGGTGCAACCCAAAAGCCAGCTTCTTGGAGACGTTCAAAGGTTACTCTTGAACTACTCTCAACGGAATTGAGAGTAGTTCACTTCATCAGCTACAGCAGAAGCTTTTTTTCTTGAGGAAGCTGAAGAAAAGTTGTTAAGACAGTTTCTTCAAGATTAGCCATTTGTTTAATTTTCTTCCAGTGTAGATATAGATATTTATATTATAACCAACCATCACCTAATATAGCCCAAATTTACTGAGTAGATAAAAACAAACTTGAGTCAACGTGAAAAAACTGTCCTAACTTTACAGCTTGTTTTTCTGTTATTATTTGTTGGCCAATAAGAATATCAGAAACTATTGTTTTTGAACCTAGTATATTTGATAAATCTTTTTTTTGTAAGTTGTTAGCTTCCATGAGTTCCCAGAGTATTGAATCGGGTTCTGATTCTTCAAGGGGATAATTATCTTGTTCGTATTTTTCGATTAAAGTCAAGAGTAAATTTAACAAGGTGGTTTCTTCTAGACTGCGATTTTCTCGATGAGATAAGGCCTCAGCTAGGTTAATAGCCTGTTCGTTTTCTGCATCGTTTTCTATCACTTTTGGTAGATACTCGGCTAGTAACCTTCCGTAGGTATCACGGTTTAAAGTAAGGGTCATTTTTCCACTCATCTTTGTCATACTCTGCGTGAGTCAAAATGTACTTGATGTAAATTACTTGGTCTTTGTAAACGCTATCTACAATTAGACGATAGGGATTACCTTTGATATTAAAGACCGTGAAATTACCAACAGCTTCTGCTTGAGAATACACAGCTTGAACTTCAGCCAGGTTTTTCCACTCTGCTTTACTAGCAATTTTATACCAAGTATTAATGGCATTAACAGCCTCGGCGTGTTTTCCAGAAAATTGCCGCAGTTTTGTACGGCTGATGATGTGCATATTCTTATTGATTTAGAATAGCTATTGTATTCTAGTTTATCATAGCCTTATTTGCGCCACCAACCCGATGTCGGGGGGGCAGGGGGGGTGAGGGCGATTAACCATTTCTGCCATTACTTATGAAAAATGGTATTATCCAACAGAGTTTTTAGATTTATTCAGCAAACCCTAATTACAAACACTTACTTAACATCATTTTACCGTTACCCGTTCCCTTAATCTTACTTTCAGATCGCCAATCAGCAACGAATCGGGAGAGTTTGCTGATAGCCAAGGGCTAAGAGATGACAGAGTTGGTGATATAGTAACTAAAGATCACACTTAAATCTAACCTTGCCATAGATGCACAAATCTCGAATCTGGCAACCCCAAAAATCTCCCGTCTCTAACATCAGTTTTAGCGATGAAATGAGGTAAGAATTTTGACGAAAATACTTAGCGATCGCATGGCCGTTTATCTGCTCATCGGTGGACTCCTGTTTAGAATAATCATCGCCTTGGGGCTTTATCCCGGTTACGATGAAGCCTATTATTACGTTTACAGCCATAATCTAGATTGGAGTTATTTCGATCATCCGCCAATAGTAGCGATTTCCACGGGTTTTGGGACTTGGATCACCGGATTAGTCAATCAATTTACCATTCGCTTCGGGACTCTCCTGCTCTATACTGGCAGCCTCTGCTTGCTGTATCTGACGGCTTTAAAATTGTTCAGTCTGCCGGTCGCCAGAATGACTTTAGCGATCGCCACCCTCATCCCCATCTATGGGATCGTCTTCGGGATTCTTTCGCAGCCAGATAGTCCTTTAATCTTTTTTTGGTCATTAACAGTCTATTTAGCTGCCCAAGAATTCTGGCCAATTCGGGAAAAAAACTATCATCCTAGCTATCGTCTCGCTTATATTGGACTTGCCGTAGGATTGGCGGTTTTAAGTAAATATCACGGCTTTATTTTGGGCTTTGGTTTAGTTTTATTTTGTCTGACCACTCCCCGCTATTGGCCTGTATTTAGATCGCCCTGGTTAGGATTAGGATTTATTCTCTTTTTGATAACTTTATTGCCGATTATCTACTGGAATATTAACCATGATTGGATTTCCTTTCGCTTTCATTTAGAAGACCGTTTTTCTGGAGAACCCAAAACCTTTAATATTCTTGGTATTCTCTCGGTTGTTGGCATTAGTATCGCCACGATGTTTCCTCCTTTCGGTCTGCCGATGTGGTGGGTGACATTTAAAAGCTTTGCCGAACAAATTCCTAACTTTATCTCGAAAAAAAGATTTTTTCATCGAGAAGAAGAATCAGTAAAAAAATGGTTAATTCTCTCGGTTTCTCTGCCTTTAATCCTGGGAATGCTTTATGTGGGTGCTTCCCATTATCTCGCCCCTAGTTGGATTTTACCCGGGTTCTGGTCCGGCACAATTTTATTAGGAGAAAAGGCCAATACTTGGCAGCAATCTTCTCGAATCTGGGTAAAAAGATGGTTATGGGGGTCAGGAATTTTTATCGTTACTATTTTATCTATAGCAATGCTTCACGTTACTTTTGGCACTTTCCAAAAACCTAGTCAATACGCAATTTTTGGGGGAATTATTGCCCCAGAACAGGACCCTTCTCGGGAAATTGTCGATATCGATCAACTGCGCCAAGGCTTTGCTAATTCTCCGGAATTATTAGCACTCTTAAAAGATTCTAGCTTCGTTTTTACCCATAATTTTTATGTGACCGCATGGCTAGATATGGCCCTTTATCCCCTAGTTCCTATTCCCGTCACCTGTTTTAACAACGATCAAAGGGGTTATCAAATTTGGTTTAATCCTCAAGAATGGATCGGTAAAAATGGTTTATTAATTACTACAAATAGTTCTCTAGAAAGACCGGAAATAATCGATCGCTACCGTCCCTATTTCCAAGATATAACTAAAGTAGCTGTCATTCCGATCAAGCGCGGTGGTGTCACCATCGAACAATTTCATGTTTACCAAGCTAAAGGACTAATTAAAACTTATCCTTAAAGCAGTTATAGCGGATAGGGGATAGATCAATTAGTTCATCAATACTCCTGATTTCTATCTCCTGAATTTTGTAAACTTTTTTACTTTTTGCTTGATAAATATGTCCATTCATCGAGTCCGTATTGCTAGAGATAAAGGGGAATTTGTCCAGTCCTTAGTTAATTTTAATCAGGGAATTGGACCCTTTCAAACCTATGCTGATGTCATCGCTTTTGCGGCGGCTTTAGGGGTAAAATATCAGGAGAGGGTGGCGATAGAAAATGTAGCGAAGGAACCCTCACCTATTAACCTGGAAATTTTTATTTCTCGTGGCTACGATACCCTAATCAAATTATTGGCAGTCAATGAATTCCAAGACACGAAAATTCTTTCTCCCCACGGGGTAGATTCGGAAGCTTTGCGAGTGACAATTTTCGAGGAATATGCCAACGCCGGTTTAGCAAGATTAGAACGAGAATTGCGCGGTGCGGTGGATTATACTGAAAGATTATTGTTAATTATCAGTCAGGAACGTTTTCGAGAAATTACTGCCACAACGGAATTCGATTTAGGCAGATTTTTGTAGTAGAAATCTTATCCCTAACTCTCCTGACTCCTAACCCCACCAATAAACTTTTTCAGCAGACCCTACTTAGGGTTTGCTGAATAAATCTAAAAACCTTGTTGGGTAAGACTTTTAGACTTTTTGTCAATCAAAAAGTACCGGGCATGGGAGTGATCAGGGGGAAAATTCCTGGACTTTTTCCCTGAAAATTAGGTAATTGGCCCCCTCAAAACCGGTAAAACCCCACACCCCACACCCCACACCCCACACCCTGCC
>NZ_JAPZQJ010000289.1:0-1307 GCF_027530405.1 Microcystis sp. LE19-41.2A
AAAAGAAAGTGAGATGCTCCCCAGTAGGGTGCGTTAGCGTAACTCACCAAAAACCTTTCTTTGTGGTGCGTTACGGCAATATTCAGAGCTTGATTTTTGCCCTAAAAACAAGGGATTGCCTAACGCACCCTACCCAACTACCCAACTTTAGATGGGTCTTAGCTTGTCAGTGACCAGTGGGATTGTTAAGTGAACAGTATACTGCATTTAAATTGCGTATTGGATATTTTAATACAAATGCTCGAACTCCCCACTCCCCCATCCCCTTCTCTAGACACAAAAAAAGGCGTTAAGCTTAACCTTAACGCTTGCTTTTGATTTAATGGCAGTGACTAGCTCTTGCGACGAGCGAAAGCACCAACACCAGCAACGGCTAAGATACCGAGGATAGCAGAAGGTTCGGGTACGCCAATTGATTTTGTCGTTTGTAAGTAGTCGTTGGTGATACTGTTCAGTAGTCCTCCCATAGTAGAGACGCCGAAAGTGTTTGTGACGAAGAGTTCCGTGACACCGGCCGGAACCAGAACCGCGTTACCAGGAGAGCCACTGCCACCAATATCAGTACTTGTAGCCGACGAGGTTCCGATCAACGTCCCACCGAGACTACCTGACCAAGCCGTCTGGTCCAGAGAGACACCTTTGTCAGTCAGCATAGTTGTGGTGTAGCCGCTGCTGAACGATGTGAACATCTTCGTCAAAAGTTCATTCTCAGGAGTGCTGGGGTCATCAACGATCTTGACCGAGTAGCTTAGGGTGTGAACACCCGCCGTGCTATTCAGAGGATTGGCTGGGGTGAAGGTGAAGCTGTGTATCTCGGGCATTGTGCTTTGCGTAATGGTCAGAAAACTGCCCGGGTCATTTATAGTAGAGCCAGATGAGGAGATGTATGTAAACAACTTGTCCCCCCTCCGGCAAGGAGTGGTCATGAAAGTGGTGAAAAGTTGTGGTGTACACACCGCCTGCGCCTGGGCGGGGGCAGCACCGCCGAAGCCGAAAGCGGCAACGCTGCCAGCGATGGCAAGAGCGCCAGTGGTTAGTCGTCTAGAGATGTTGGTGATCATTTTAAGTGGTTTGTTACTTTTTAGTAGGGCAAAGTACGTAGACTACGCACTCTAGTATAGTTATAACCTTGGACAGATGAAATGTCAAGTTATTGAAATGAAAAGGGTTCTTCGGTTTGTCTTATGCAATGGACGGGGTTATAAAGAATGAAACCTTTATAGAGACAGACATTGCCGCAATTTTTGTCAATTGTTTGCGATCTGGAGCGAACTAATCAATTAAATCTCTTGCCAGATAAGGATTGA
>NZ_JAPZQJ010000194.1:0-5010 GCF_027530405.1 Microcystis sp. LE19-41.2A
CTTTAGATGTGGAACAATACCTGAATAAAGTTTCGGTACTATCTACATTACAAGAGATTGTTAAATTAGCAGCTACCGCTAATTCTCTCGCAGAATTTAAGCAGTCTTTGGCAAAAATCAATATCTAGAAAACGGGTTTCTGCGAGAAACTATTTAGAAAATGGGTTTCTTTGAGAAACCCGTTTTCTGTTTCTTTGAGAAAACGGGTTTCTTGTAATAAATGTTAATTTTTGTTATGAAAACCTTGAAAGATTGGCGATTCTTTGCGTAAAATAGCCGCAGTAATCTTTCTAGGTCAGCGTCATGACTTCTATTAATACCCACTGAAACCATAATAAATCATAAGCAAAAATCAATGTTAATAATCGATTCTAATCTATACCAGAGATGAACGTGGGTTGGCTTAAGTACTTAAGCAAAATTAATGACACAAATCTAACCCCCCCTTGCCCCTTGCCCCTTGCATGAGTGCCTTTCTCCACTAGGAAATTTATTCTGCACCACTACCTAACTGTTTAATTTTCACCCTTTATTCAGGAAAAAGTCATGTCAACTCCTTTTTTAGTTAAAGATATCAACCCCGGTTCCTCTGGCTCCTTCTTCGGCTATCTGACGGCACTGGGCAATACTCTGTACTTCCAGGCCTATGACAGCGTTAACGGTACTGAATTGTGGAAGAGCGACGGCACGGCGGCCGGTACGGTTCTGGTCAAAGATATCAACCCTGGTGGCTCTTGGTCCAACCCCGGCAATCTAACGGCGGTGGGCAGTACCCTGTTCTTCACTGCCAGTGACGGCGTGAACGGTGAGGAATTGTGGAAAAGCAACGGCACGGCGGCCGGTACAGTTCTGGTCAAAGATATTTTTCCCGGTTCCTTTGGTCCCTCCCCCCGCTATCTAACGGCGGTGGGTAACACCCTGTTCTTCACTGCCGATGACAACGATGACGGTGAAAAGTTATGGAAGAGCGACGGCACGGCGGCCGGCACGGTTCTGGTCAAGGATATCCGCCCCGAAAATCTAACGGCAGTGGGCAGTACCCTGTACTTCACTGCTTTTGACGGCGTGAACGGTTATGAATTGTGGAGGAGCGACGGCACGGCGGCTGGTACAGTTTTGGTCAAAGATATCGCCCCCGGTTCCTCTGGCTCCTTCCCTGAAAATCTAACGGCAGTGGGCAGTACCCTGTTCTTCACTGCCGATGACGGCATAAACGGTGAGGAATTGTGGAAAAGCGATGGCACGGCGACCGGTACGGTTTTGGTCAAAGATATCCGCCCCGGTTCCTATACTAGCTCCGACCCAGAAAATCTAACGGCAGTGGGCAGTACCCTGTTCTTCACTGCCAGTGACGGCGTGAACGGTGAGGAATTGTGGAAAAGCAACGGCACGGCGGCCGGCACGGTTTTGGTCAGAGATATCCGCGCTGGTTCCTCTAGCTCCAACCTGGAAAATCTAACAGCAGTGGGCAGCACCCTGTTCTTCACTGTCGATGACGGCGTGAACGGTAAGGAATTGTGGAAAAGCGACGGCACGGCGGCCGGTACGGTTTTGGTCAAAGATATCCGCGCTGGTTCCTCTAGCTCCAACCCCCGCTATCTGACGGCAGCGGGTAATACCCTCTTTTTCACTGCTTTTGACGGCGTAAACGGTGAGGAATTGTGGAGAAGCGACGGCACGGCGGCCGGTACAGTTTTGGTGGGCGACATCCGCCCCGGTGCCTCTAGCTCCATCCCCCGCAATCTAAGGGCAGTGGGCAGTACCCTGTTCTTCAGCGCCGATAATGGCGTGAACGGTACTGAATTGTGGGCTGTGAGTACGCTCGCAATTCCCACCCTCGCCATTGCCGCCACCAATGCCAATCAAACCGAGGGCAACAGTGGCAGTAAAGCTTTCACTTTCACCGTCACTCGTTCGGTTAATACCACGGGAAGCAATAACGTTGACTGGGCAGTGACCAGCAGCGGCAGCAATCCTGCCAATGCCACGGATTTTGTCGGGGGATTGTTACCGTCAGGAACCGTGAGTTTTGCCCCGGGGGAAACCAGTAAAGTGATTACTGTTAACGTCCAGGGAGATACCACATTTGAACCGAACGAAACCTTTACCGTCACCCTCTCCAATGCCACCAACGGAGCTAACATTACCACCGCTACTGCCACGGGAACAATCAATAATGATGATGTAGCAGCTCCCACCCTCACCATTGCCGCCGCCAGCAGCAATCAAACCGAGGGCAACAGTGGCAGCAAAGCCTTTACCTTCACCGTCACTCGTGCGGATAACACCACCGGAAGCAATAACGTTGACTGGGCAGTTACCGGCACTGGCACTTTTCCCGCTAACGCTGCCGATTTTGTCGGAGGAGTGTTACCCAGTGGGGTAGTGAGTTTTGCCCCGGGAGAAACCAGTCAAGTAATTACTGTTAACGTTCAGGGAGATACAACAGTAGAACCGAACGAAAACTTTACCGTCACCCTCTCCAATCCCACCAACGGAGCTACTCTCGGCACTCCATCTACGGCAACCGCGACCATTATTGACGAGGACTCCGTTCCTTTTTTAGTTAAAGATATCTACCCCGGTTCCTTTGGTCCCTACCCCAGCAATCTGACGGCCCGGGGCAATACCCTGTTCTTCACTGCCTATGACAGCGTTAACGGTGAGGAATTGTGGAGGAGCGACGGCACAGCGGCCGGTACAGTTCGGGTCGCCGACATCAGCCCGGGTGACTATGGCTCCTACCCGAGCAATCTGACGGTGGTGGGCAGTACCCTGTTCTTCCAGGCCTATGACAGCGTGAACGGTACTGAATTATGGAAAAGCGACGGCACGTCGGCCGGCACGGTTCTGGTCAAAGATATCAACCCCGGTGACTCTAGCTCCTTCCTCGACAATCTAACGGCACTGGGCAATACCCTGTTCTTCACTAACGCTGGATTGTGGAAAAGCGACGGCACGGCGGCCGGTACGGTTTTGGTCAAGAATATCAGCCTCGACAATCTAACGGCGGTGGGCAACACCCTGTTCTTCAGTGCCAGCGGCGTTAGCGGTACTGAATTGTGGAAAAGCGACGGCACGGCGGCCGGTACGGTTCTGGTCAAGAATATCCGCCCCAGTTCCTCTAGCTCCTACCCCCGCTATCTAACACCAGTAGGCAACACCCTGTTCTTCACTGCCGATAACGGCGCGAACGGTCGGGAATTGTGGAAAAGCGACGGCACGGCCGCGGGTACGGTTTTGGTCAAGGATATCGGACTCGGTTCCCCTTACTCCCCCCCCCGCAATCTAACGGCAGTGGGCAACACCCTCTTTTTCACTGCCGATGACGGCGTGAACGGTCGGGAATTGTGGAAGAGCGACGGCACGGCGGCTGGTACGGTTCTGGTCAAAGATATCGCCCCCAGTTTCTCTTGGTCTGACCCCCGCAATCTAACGGCAGTGGGCAGTACCCTGTACTTCACTGCTAATGACAACGTTAACGGTCAGGAATTGTGGAAGAGCGACGGCACGGAGGCTGGTACGGTTCTGGTCAAGAATATCAACCCCGGTTCCGGTTTCTCTGGCAACTACCCCCGCAATCTAACGGTAGTGGGCAACACCCTGTTCTTCACTGCCGATGACGGCGTGAACGGTACTGAATTGTGGAAAAGCGACGGCACGGCGGCCGGCACGATTCTGGTGGGGGACATCCGCCCTGGTTCCTCTGGCTCCAACCCCCAAAACCTGAGAGTAGTGGGCAGCACCCTGTACTTCACTGCCGATGACGGCGTGAACGGTCGGGAATTGTGGGCCGTGAGTGGTCCCGCAGTTCCCACCCTCGCTATTGCCGCCACCAGTGCCAATCAAACCGAGGGCAACAGTGGCAGTAAAGCCTTTACTTTCACCGTCACTCGTGCGGTTAATACCACGGGAACCAATAACGTTAACTGGGCAGTTACTGGCACGGGAACCAATCCTGCTAATGCCACGGATTTTGTTGGGGGAGTATTACCCAGTGGAGTAGTAAGTTTTGCCGCCGGGGAAACCAGTAAAGTGATTACTGTTAACGTTCAGGGAGATACAACGGTAGAACCGGACGAAAACTTTACCGTTACCCTCTCCAATGCCACCAACGGCGCTACTATTACCACCGCTACTGCTATTGGCACTATCCAAAATGATGATGCAGCAGTTCCCACCCTCGCTATTGCCGCCACCAATGCCAATCAAACCGAGGGCAATAGTGGCAGTAAAGCCTTTACCTTCACCGTCACTCGTGCGGTTAATACCACCGGAACCAATAACGTTAACTGGGCAGTTACCGGCAGCGGAACCAATCCTGCCAATGCCACGGATTTTGTCGGGTCCGTGTTACCATCAGGAACCGTGAGTTTTGCCGCCGGAGAAACCAGTAAGGTAATTACTGTTAACGTTCAGGGAGATACAACGGTGGAACCGGACGAAAACTTTACCGTTACCCTCTCCAATGCCACCAACGGCGCTACTATCACCACTGCTACTGCCACGGGAACCATTGAAAATGATGATGTAGCAGTTCCCACCCTCGCCATTGCCGCCACCAATGCCAATCAAACCGAGGGCAACAGTGGCAGTAAAGCCTTCACCTTCACCGTCACTCGTGCGGTTAATACCACCGGAAGCAATAACGTTAACTGGGCAGTTACTGGCAGCGGCAGCAATCCTGCCAATGCTACTGATTTTGTAGGGTCCGTCTTACCCTCAGGAACCGTGAGTTTTGCCGCCGGGGAAACCAGTAAAGTGATTACTGTTAACGTTCAGGGAGATACAACAGTAGAACTGAACGAAAACTTTACCGTCACCCTCTCCAATGCCACCAACGGTGCTACCATTACCACCGCTACTGCTACGGGAACCATTCAAAATGATGACTTTATCGGTACTTCTGGTCCAGACACCCTTGTGGGAACCTCTGGAGCAGATGCCATGACTGGATTAGCCGGAAACGATACTTATACGGTAAATGATGCCGGCGATTTGGTGATTGAA
>NZ_JAPZQJ010000410.1:0-2956 GCF_027530405.1 Microcystis sp. LE19-41.2A
CAATCAGCTAAAAAACTTTGGGGCTAGTTTACCAGGTGTTTACCGACAATGCGCGGTTGCTTACACAGACTTTTGGGAGTCCTATAAGACAGTAATTCCCAGTAAACGTCATCGACCGGTCGGAAAAGAAACTGGTCAAACCAATCCTATTGAAAGATTAAATAATACCTTTCGACAAAGGATTTCTCGGTTGGTGAGAGAGAGTCTATCTTTCTCTAAAAAAATGGAGAATCACGTTGGGGAACCCTTTGGTATTTTATCCATGACTACAATGCACAGCAAAGCAAAGGATTAAGCCGCCATCACTACTACCGAATCACCACCCTTTTTCTGGGGTGAAAAGATACCGTGCAGTTTCCGATATTTATAGGAATCGTGTAGCTAATTTTGATGATCAATTAATCTTAACGGCTTGTGGATTATGGAATTTTTATTTAGCGGCAGCATAAGCATTAATTAAAAGGAGAAGCAAGCTGAACTTCTCACAAAATAATTCATTCGGCTTTTTCTTATTTTGCAACAAGTCTATTATGGCGCAAGAGCAGTGATTACTACGCTTCGGGAAATCTAACCATCTACTACAACGCGGAACAACTAAAAAAACGTGATTTCTGTGGTTCCGATTTTTTTGTGGTTTTAGATACCGAAAAACGTCCCCGCAAAAGTTGGGTAGTCTGGGGAGAACAGGGGAAATATCCGGATGTAATTGTCGAGATTCTCTCCGATTCTACGGCCAATATTGACCGCAATAACAAGAAAATTCTCTATCAGAATACCTTTCGCACTCCTAATTATTTTGGGTTTGATCCTAATACTTTAGAATTACAAGGATTTAGACTAATTGATGGACAATATCAAGCCATTTCTCCCAATGAACAGGGTTATCTCTGGAGTGAACAGTTAGGATTATATTTAGGGATATTTGACCGTAAACTGCGTTATTTTACCGCCGATGGTCAATTAGTCCCCACTCCTCAAGAAGCGGAATTACAGCAACGACAGGCAAAAGAACAGGCTCTTTTAGAAAAAGAAAGGGAACGACAAGCTAAGGAAAAATTAGCCCAAAAATTGCGAGAATTAGGCATCGATCCCGATGCAATTTAGGGGAAATCTGATCAGTAGGGTTTGAAGACAAAATAACAAACCCTGCTATAAGATTAAAAAGCAAAATTATTTTCTAGCAGTTATGGTGACAGCAGCGCCCCTAGTGGGTGTAATTATGGGCAGTGATTCCGACTTACCCACCATGAAAGAAGCGATCGCAGTTTTAGAGGTTTTTCAGATTAGCCACGAAGTCACCATTGTCTCGGCCCATCGTACCCCCGAAAAAATGTTTGAATACGGCAAAAACGCTCATTTAAGGGGAATAAAAGTGATTATCGCTGGAGCCGGCGGGGCTGCCCATTTACCCGGGATGGTGGCATCTTTAACCCCCTTACCCGTG
This sequence comes from Microcystis sp. LE19-41.2A, assembly GCF_027530405.1. Classification (NCBI taxonomy): domain Bacteria; kingdom Bacillati; phylum Cyanobacteriota; class Cyanophyceae; order Chroococcales; family Microcystaceae; genus Microcystis; species Microcystis sp. LE19-41.2A. The sequence continues at coordinate 1,445 of NZ_JAPZQJ010000410.1, forward strand.
ATTGGAGTTCCCGTAGTCACGCGCACTTTACAAGGGTTAGACTCTCTCTATTCAATTGTACAGATGCCCGCAGGCATTCCCGTGGCCACGGTGGCGATCGGTAATGCCAAAAATGCCGGACTTTTAGCGGTTCAAATTCTCGCCATCGGTAATGCTGATCTTTTAGAGCAAGTTATCGCCTATCGTCAATCCCTCAGCGATTCCGTCCTCGAAAAACAAAGCAATCTTCAACGACTAGGCTATCAAGACTATCTAGGGCAGAGTTCACCTAAGTAGGGTAGATTGAGAAAAGATTAAGTAACAAATTATGAAGTAATTATGCGTTGGATCACCGCTTGTGTATTGAGTCTATTGCTCTTTTTTGCCCTACCCATAGCGGCTTATGCCGATAGCCCGACTATTAGCGAAGAACAGATTAGAGAAGGGGAAGTTATCGCCGAAAAAGCCCTAGAAGCCACAGAAAAAGGGGATTACGCCCAGGCCGAAAGCTATTGGACCCAATTAGTCGCCAAATTCCCCACTAATCCCGCCGTCTGGAGTAATCGCGGCAATGCCAGAGTCAGTCTCAATAAATTAGAGGATGCGATCGCTGATTTTAACCAAGCGATCGCCATTGCCCCCGATGCCCCCGATCCCTACCTCAATCGCGGCACCGCTTTAGAGGGAGAAGGCAAATATCAAGAAGCGATCGCCGATTATAATAAAGTTTTAGAACTGGATCCCAATGATGCCTTTGCCTATAACAATCGCGGCAACGCCGAAGGCGGTTTAGGGGACTGGGAAGCCGCCGTCAAAGACTATCGCCAAGCTACCCAACTAGCCCCGAATTTTGCCTGGGCGCAAGCTAATCTGGCTCTGGCCCTGTACGAATTGGGCAGATATCCAGAAGCAGTCCAAAAAATGCGGAATATTGCCCGCAAATACCCCATGTTTCCCGATGTCAGAGCAGCCTTAAGCGCCGTTTTATGGACCCAAGGACAACAGGGAGAGGCGGAAAGCAATTGGGTAGCCGCCGTCGGCATGGATACCCGCTATCAAGACCTCGATTGGGTAAAAAGCGTGCGACGTTGGCCGCCGAATATGGTTCTAGCCTTAGATAAGTTTCTTAACTTAAAGTAAAGAAGGACTAAATAGCAATTTTTCTCGCAGTAGCGGGACTGAGAGGCCAATTATCCTGAAATCCGCGACTAAAATACAATTGAGATGTGCTGGGTTGTACTGCATTTAAACTGCGTCGGGGAAATTTTAGTACAAATGCTCAAACTTCCTCGACCCAGCTCCGGCTCCCCCAACTCCGGTGGGGTTAAATACAGAAACTTGCAACTTTGACACCGCCACTGTCACTACCACCCCTAAGAGATGAAGTGTAAACTAATTAGGGTTTGCTGAATAAATCTAAAAACCTTGTTGGATAAGGCTTTTAGACTTTTTTGACCTCAAAAAGTGCCGACCATTGGAGTGATTGGGGGGAAAATTCAGGTACTTTTTCCCTGAAAATTAGGTAATTGACCC
>NZ_JAPZQJ010000069.1:0-12828 GCF_027530405.1 Microcystis sp. LE19-41.2A
TAAATCCTTATCTGGCAAGAGACTTAATTGATTAGTTCGCTCTAGATAAAAAACAATTGACAAAAATCGCTAAATGCCTTTCTCTATAAGGGTTCCATCCCTTATAACCCCCGTCCATTGCATAACACAAACCGAAGAGCCCGAATTACAATCAATGGTTAAAAAATTCCTGAAAAACCTGTTCAGAAAACTAGGGGTTGAAGTCAAGAGATATAATCTTAATACTTCACAAGTAGCCCTGATGGAAATGTTACTGGAATATCATCAGATAGAGCTAATTTTTGATGTGGGTGCTAACTGTGGACAGTATGCTAGTTTTCTGCGAGACTGTGGTTATGAAGGTAAAATAGTATCCTTTGAACCTTTATCCAGTGCTTACTCACAATTACTGACTCTTAGCAAGAAAGATAACTTGTGGGAAATTGCTCCTCGCTCTGCTTTAGGAGATCAAGAAGGTGAAATTACCATTAATATTGCTGGGAATATTCAAAGTAGCTCCGTATTATCGATGTTAGATGCTCATGTCCAAGCTGCTCCTGAATCAGTTTATTGTGGTTCCGAAATAGTACAATTAAGACGGCTAGATACTTTAGCTAAAGACTACATTAGAGAGGGTACTCAATCAATATTTTTGAAGATCGATGTGCAGGGATTTGAAAAGCAAGTTATTGAAGGTTCTTTTCAGATTCTTCCTTTAGTTAAAGGGATACAAATAGAAATGTCTTTAGTGCCACTATATGACCAGCAAATGCTCTTTGAAGATATGCTAGAGTTTATGAGACAACTTGGCTACGAGCTATATACGATTATTCCGAACTTTGCTGATAAACACACTGGAAGACTATTACAAATAGAAAAGATGTTATTTAAATTATGAAAGTATGTTTACTAAGTAATTCTGATGGTCAAGGAGGGGCTTTTATAGCCGCTCATCGTCTGCATAAAGGGTTACATCGGATCAGTGTAGCAGCGACTATGCTAGTTAATGATAAAACGACTGATGACTATACTGTTTTATCGCCAGCAAATAAATTAATGAAGGGTTGGACAAAGCTAATACCTGCTGTTGATCACTTGCCCTTGTCATTATATTCTCAAAGAGAGAGAACACCTTATTCTATCCAATGGCTTCCCGATCGCCTTGTTTCTAGAGTAGCCCAAATTAGTCCAGATATTATTAACTTACACTGGATTAATGCCGGGTTTTTACAAATTGAAACCCTAGCCAAATTTAAGCAACCTCTTGTTTGGACGGCTCACGATATGTGGCCTTTTACTGGTGGTTGTCACTATAGTGGAGAATGTGATCGCTATACCCAATCCTGTGGTCATTGTCCTCAATTAAAAAGTCAGCAAGATGGGGATATTTCTCGTTGGGTTTGGTGGCGAAAATCTCAAGCTTGGAAAAATCTAAATCTGACTATTGTTACCCCCAGTCAATGGTTAGCAGATTGTGCTAGAAATAGTTCTCTATTTCAGGATTTACGGATAGAAGTAATTGCCAATGGCTTAGATATTCAAAGGTATCAACCAATCGAGAAAAACATTGCCCGCCATCTCTTAGGATTACCCCAAGATAAACAGCTTATTCTCTTTGGTGCTATGACGGCAACAAGCGATAACCGAAAAGGGTTTCATCTGCTGCTACCTGCTATAAAAAAACTCAGTCAGGGGGAAATATGGCAGCATAAATTAGAGTTAGTGGTCTTCGGTGCTTCTGAACCGGTTAATCCGCCTGATTTTGGACTGAAAACCCATTATTTAGGCAGATTAAATGATGATATTTCCCTAGCTTTAGTCTATGCCGCCGCCGATATTTTCGTCGCTCCCTCCCTTGAGGATAATCTTCCTAACACAGTCATGGAAGCTCTCGCCTGTGGAACTCCCTCTGTTGCTTTTAAAATTGGTGGAATGCCTGATATGATCGAACATCAAGAGAATGGTTATCTGGCCAAACCCTTCGAGGTGGAAGACTTGGCACGGGGAATTAATTGGGTATTAGAAGATACAGAAAGGTATAACCAATTGTGCATTCGGGCAAGGCAAAAAGTGGAGCAGCAATTTACTTGGGAGTTACAGGCAGAAAAATATTTAGAGTTATATAGCGATATCTTGAGCAAGAGCAATAGACATCGCCAAAAATCTATACCTTAGTCATAGCAATGATATTCCTACTTGGTAGTGCGATTTCTTATCCTTTTAGCTAAACAGCAACATTACTCCTATGAAATTAGCCCCCATCCCAACAAAGCAGTACATCGAGCAACGAGAAGAAGAATATTGGATTGAAGGAACTCGTATCTCCCTTGATTCAGTTGTCTATTCTTTCTTGAACGGAGAATCCCCCGAAAGCATTGCCCAAAATTTCCCACTCCTTTCCCTCGAACAGGTTTATGGCGCAATCGCTTTCTATCTGGCCAATCGAGAGCTTGTCGATGCCTATCTGAAAAAGGGTGAAGCCGAGTTTCAGGGACTACAACAGTCTTGTAGAGAAAGGAGTCCTTTGCTGTACCAAAAATTGAAGGCAGCTCAAGCCTATAATATGTGCTTAAAAAACTCTAATTTCCTAGAAGAAGGCTATAATTGCCATAACATTTTGCCCCCATCTCAATTCTAGCGGCTAGATATTCTCCCCAATGCTAGAGGAAAAAGCTCCTTAAGTCCAATCACCAGCCTAGCTCCGATGACTTCAACTATTTCCCCTTCTCGACTTTCACTGCCCACCCAAGATGAATTGCCCTGCGATGACGGCGTTCCCATGGAAACCCAACGACATAAACTCCAGATGGATATCCTCATAGATGCCTTGTTACCCTGGTTAGCTGCTAGGGAAGATGGCTATGTAGGCGGCAATATGTTCGTTTATTTCAGTGCCGCACAGTTAAAAACCGAGGAATTTCGCGGCCCCGATTTCTTTGCTGTCCTGGGGGTTCCCAAAGCGGAAAGAAAAAGTTGGGTGGTTTGGGAAGAGGGGAAAGCTCCCGATGTGGTTATCGAACTCCTTTCCGAAAGTACTGCCCCACAGGATAAAACTGAAAAGAAAGCGGTCTATCAAGACCGTTTGCGAGTGCCAGAATATTTCTGGTACGATCCCTTCAATCCTGAAGACTGGGCAGGTTTTATCCTCAGAGACGGCAACTACGAGCCATTATCTCTAGAGACGGGAGAAAGATTTTTCAGTCAAAGGCTAGGGTTGGCTTTGGTACGCTGGCAAGGGGAGTATAAGGGAGTCGAGGCAGTTTGGCTGCGTTGGGCGACTTTTGCTGGCGATTTACTGCCCACGGAGTCAGAGCTAACTGAACAGGAAAGAATGCGGGCCCAACAAGAAAGAATGCGGGCCCAACAGGAAAGAATGCGGGCTGAGGATTTAGAAGCATTGCTCCAACGCTATCGAGAGCGTTTTGGGGATTTGCCAGAATAAATCTAGATGTTGACCGGCTAGTAATCAATAGACATCTCCAAAAATTATAACCCAATCACAGCCTGCCTTTAGCTTATGTACTAACTAAATAGTTCGATGGCTGAAATGTATATCTATCGTCGCTAATTCAATTTCACTGAAAAAATATGAAGCAATTAAAATGATTTTTATTTGGGTGTGTTCCCTGACTAGAATAACTTTTAGTCTTGAGATAATATTAGGTCGAGGTCTAATCATCCCGTTGAATTAATTCGGGGCTGGAGTAATTGTCTATAATGACTGTCCAGGAGGCTAAATGGAAGATATTCCAACATTTTTCTCCATTATATCGGGAGAGCCGTTGGCTTTCTAGTAAGTACCTAAGCAAAATTAATTACACATCCACGCCGTCACCCGTCAGCCAAAAGCTTTTTGCTGTGACCAGTAAACAGTGAACTAAAAATTCAAATCTGATCCCTGATAGCTGTCTCGGAGTCCCCCGTCTCCTGTCTCGGAGTCTCCTGTCTCCTGTCTCGACTAGGAAATTAATTTTGCACGACTACTTATTGGCTGGTTAAAAATTTTCTTGACAATAAGTTCATGATCAGGTACACTTCCTCTAGGTCTTGAAGTTAATTTTTTTAGCTAATCATATTAGCTGATATAACCCCTAGGCTAGTTTAATAGTATTTTGGCAAGTATGAGAGAGCAGCAATAATCTTTCTAGTTCTATAGGGCTAATTACAAACTGAGCTAGTTTGTAATCAAGATTACAAAGCTTTTAGCTTGCCAGTATCAAGATAAGATATGACAATAAAACCACCATTGCAAGAGAAAAAAACTATCGAGCTAGATGCTAACTTCTCTACAACTCGCCGAGTAACTATGGAGAGACCTGCTATTATTAACGATCCTTCTGCAAAAGTGCAATCTCATTTATTTTTGCCACCAAATCCAGAACGCAGGGGAGAAGGAGGATTAAGAACAAAGGGATATTTCAAGCACTCCTACACGGAGACAAGTGAGTTATCGGAAAAATTTGCAGTTCCTTTGGTTACTATTATAACGGTAGTTTTTAATGGAGAAAAGCACTTAGAGCAAGCAATTCAGAGTGTCATTAGCCAGTCTTACAATAATGTTGAGTATATTATTATAGACGGAGGTTCTACGGACAGCACAATTGATATTATTCGTAAGTATAATGATCAGATAGATTATTGGTTGAGCGAACCTGACGAAGGTATATATGATGCGATGAATAAAGGCTGGAAATTGAGTCAAGGAGATTACATTTACTACCTGGGGAGCGATGATATATTGTTAAATATACCTAGCCAATCTATTCAAAAAGCAAGTTTAAACAATACGGACATAATTCACGGCAATGTAATTATGGATAACGGTCAGCTACGGATCAGTAGATATAATCCATTGATTGTGTTCAAAAATACTTTATGTCCGCAAGGACTATTCATTAAGAAAAACCTACTTGCTCAACTTCCGTTCAACACCAAATATAAAATATATGCTGATTTCGACCTTAATCAAAAGATTTATAAGATGAGTGCATCGTCAATCAAAGACAAATCTACAATTGCTTTTTTTAGACTTGGTGGTGCCAGCAGTTCCTATCAAGATAAGTCAAAATTAGCGAATTGTAAGCAGGAGTACGCTAGAGTTATTTATGATAATTTTGGTTTGTCTGGGCTGATTTTATCTTGGATTTGGGGGGCTGTACGAGGTTTAGTTGTTAAAAATAATATCCATTTACATACGGATTACAAAACCTTGAAAAGAATTTTAAAAGACTGCAAATAATCCTTTTTATTCGAGCGATATTTGCATGAACGCATTTAAGTAATTAACAAGTCAAACGGGTTAGAAACTGTCTATGAAGAATGTAGAAAATCCTACTAATTATCAGCATTTATTAAGTATAATCAATACTGAATCTTACAGACATTCAACTGATCAAGAAGTCAAAATTCTAGATGTTGGGTGTGGTAACGGACAATTGATTGCATACTTGACAAAAAATCTTCCCTGTGTACAGCCAAATATTAATTGGAAAGTCTATGGTTTAGACGTGGTTAATCATGGTGTTCAAAAAAAGGGGTTTATGGATGAAACAATTGAAAATCTATCAAAGAATTTTTCTGAGATAGATTGGCATGAAAGACTAACTTTAATTTATGATGATGAAAAGTGGCAATATCCAGATAATTTTTTTGATGTAATTATTTCTAACCAAGTGGTGGAACACGTCAAGAATCATCTACTTTTTTTTCTTGAGATATCTAGAACATTAACAATGAATGGATATTCTGTACATCTATTTCCCTTGTCCAACGTTCTCTGGGAATGGCATATTCATTTACCTTTAGTCCATAAGGTTAAAAACTTTGATTTTTTGTTTGATAACATTAAATTTTTAAGCACTTTAGGTTTAGGAACTTTTCATCGTCAGACTAAAGAATCGGGCATATCCTTGGAAGATTGGACTGAAAAACATACGGATTATTTACATTATTTTACTAACTATATTAGCTACCAAGAGATTTTAAATATGGGCAAAATATCTAATTTAAGGACATCTTTTAGATATACGAGGGAACTTTATCAACTATACCTAGATAAAAAAATGAAACGAACAACAAAATCAATCTATACCAACCATTATAGCTCATTTATCTTGGAGTTTTTATCTATATTTTTTCTTAAGTATATTGCCAGTGTAACTTTGTTTCTTGAGAAAAAGCAGACTTTTAGTTAATCGATCGGAGTAAGAAAATGCAACAATTTATCCAGACGTTGAGTCAATGCCCTAAGTGTCAAAGTAGTCAATTAACTTTTGATGATCATCAGATTATTTGCAAAAACTGTAATTCTGAATTTGCTATTGTCAATAATAAACCAGTATTCATTCGAGAAGATAATGAAATTTTTTCTCCCTCTTTTTATACTAATACGGTGACTAATCATAGTCCAAAAGAAAAAAATATATTCTCAAAAATTGTCCCTAGTCCATCGATTAACTTAATCTATATTGAGAGGATTCAAAATTTTGCTCAGACTTTAGAAAAGTTTACCCTAGCCTATGTTTTGGTTGTGGGTGGAGGAAATCAGAAAAGAGATTTGGATAGGTTAATGTCAGAATATAGCAATATCAAATTGATATATTCCGATGTTGATGTTAATGCAGATGTCGATTTATTCTGTGATGCTCACGATCTTCCTTTTCAAGACCAAGTTTTTCATGGTATTATTACTACAGCAGTTTTAGAACACGTTCTCTACCCCGAAAAAGTCGTTAGTGAAATGCACAGAGTTCTCAAAGATGGCGGGGTAATTTATTCAGAAATTCCCTTTATGCAGCAGGTTCATGAAGGGGCCTATGATTTTACCAGATATACCCTTTCTGGTCATCGGCGTTTGTTTAACTATTTTTCAGAAATTTCCAGTGGTTTAGTTGCTGGACCTGGAACAGTTTTAGTCTGGTCTATCGAACATTTCGCTTTATGTTTTGCTGGCAATAATACCTCAAGATTATTAACTAAAGCAATGGTGAGATTAGTGTTTTCTTGGCTTAAATATTTTGACTATCTATTCAAAAATAATCCTCAGGCTCTCGATGGAGCTTCTTGTACATATTTCTTAGGAAAAAAATCTCCTGAGAAAGTAGTTTCTGATCAAATGATTATTGAGAGATATAAAGGAGCTAATCATCTTCGCCATACCTAGAGAATATCTTCAATTCTCCAGTTTATACAAGAAAATAATCTAATTAAATCCTCAACAGTGATGAAAATTTTGTTATTCAGTCGCTACGATACTTTAGGTGCTAGTAGCCGCTATCGTACTTACCAATATTTGCCTTATTTGAAAAAAGAGGGAATAGAGTTTGAGACCGCTCCCTTATTAGATAATGATTATCTTAGAACTCGCTACTTAGGGAAAAAATACCCTTTATCGAGATTATTATCTGCTTATCAACAGAGAATTTCGCTGCTGTTGAAATCTCAAAAATACGATTTAATCTGGTTGGAAAAGGAAGCATTACCTTGGCTACCAGCTTGGCTAGAATTACTGTTTCTCAGAGGAAGAACACCTTATGTAGTTGATTATGATGACGCAGTATTCCACCGTTACGATCAACATTCTGCTCCTATAGTTAGATGGCTATTGGCACAGAAAATCGATCGAGTAATGCAGAATGCTCGCTTAGTGATTGCGGGAAATGATTACTTAGCTAACCGAGCAACACAAGCAGGAGCTAAATGGGTAGAAATATTACCCACCGTCGTCGATCTTGATCGCTATCCCTTATCAAAAGCTCCTCAAAATGAAGTCTTTACCATCGGCTGGATAGGAAGTCCATTGAAGTTTGTCGATTATATACAAGAACTTTATCCTGTTTTAAAAGAAATTTGTCGAGATGGTGGTGCCAAAGTCGTTGCTATCGGTGCCAAAGAGATAAATCTAGAGGATATCCCTTTAGAAATTAAGCCCTGGTCCGAGGCAACCGAGGTGAAAGAGATGCAACAATTTGATGTGGGGATTATGCCCCTTACCAATACACCATTTGAGCGAGGAAAATGCGGATTTAAACTAATCCAATATATGGCATCTACTCGAGCAGTTATTGGTTCACCAGTGGGGGTGAACGCAGAGATTATTAAGGAGGGGATCAACGGCTTTCAAGCTAGTAGTCAAGCTGAATGGCTGCAAGCTTTTCAAAACCTGAAACATGATCGAGATTTAAGAGAAAGCATGGGATGGGCTGGCAGAAAACTTGTCGAAGATAAGTATAATATTCAAATAACCGCCCCTAAAATGTTGCAGCTATTGCAAAAAGCTAATCAAGTTTTAAAAACCTAAAACTGTTTTTCTAAAATTATCCATAAATCAAGAATCGAAACCATACATGAAATGAAAATACTTTTTGTTATTACTAGAGCAGATACCGTTGCAGGCGCACAGGTTCATGTACGGGATTTAGCGAGATTTTTGCAAGATTCTCACCATCAAGTCTTAGTTGTTACTGGAATAAAAGGCATTTATAATGACGATCTGACGAGCCGCAACATAACAAATGTATCTTGTCAACACTTTGGTAAAAAAATTAACTTAATTAAAGACTGGCAAACCTTGAATTTTATCAAACAAATTATTGCAGAATTCCAACCAGATATTATCAGCACTCACTCTAGTAAAGCGGGAATTTTAGGACGATTAGCGGCCAGAAAAAGCAAGACTCCTTGCATTTTTACCGTCCATGGTTGGGCTTTTACAGGAGGTGTACCAGAGCCGAGTCGAACTATCTATCAGTGGTTAGAAACAATCACAGAACCTTTAGCTAATAAAATTATCTGTGTTTCGGAACAAGATCGATTAATTGGAATAAAAACTGGTATGCAACCGCAGCGATTATTGACCATTCATAATGGGATGCCAGATCTACCCGCAGAATTGAGAGCTAATCCTAGTAATGCTAACCCTGTTCGTGTTGTCATGGTGGCAAGATTTGATCAGCAAAAAGACCATGTAACCTTACTGAAAGCCTTTCAAAATGTTCCCGAAGCCCATTTAGATTTAGTCGGAGACGGTCCGGATTTAGAAAAAATTAAAACCTTAGCCAAGGAGCTAAAAATTATCGACAGAGTTAACTTTTTAGGTTTTCGTAATAATGTAGCTGAAGTCTTAGCTCAAGCCCAAGTATTTACTTTAATATCTAATTGGGAAGGGTTTCCTCGCACTACAATCGAAGCCATGAGAGCGGGATTACCAGTAATTGTATCAGATGTGGGTGGAGCATCGGAAGCAATTGTGGAAGGAATAACCGGATACGCCGTAGCGAGGGGAGACGTTAACACGTTACACCAGAGACTATTACAATTAGTTCTTGATCAACAATTCAGAGCTAAAATGGGAGCGGCAGGACGCAAACGCTACGAAACAGAATATACTTTTGAGAAGATGTTTGAAAAAACCTTTCAGGTTTATGAGCAAGTTTTAGCGGAAAGGAGAAAAAATGATGATCGAGAATAAAATATTAATCACAGGTGCTACGGGATTGCCCGGTGGTTTTTTCATGCAACATTTGGCATCTACTAAGCCTGAAATAGAAATACATTGTTTAATTCGACCCACTAGCGATCGCAGTATGTTAGATAGTCTAGGACTGAATTTAACCTACGATTTTGGAGATAGCTCTATCTCAGAAACCTGGGAAGGAATTTTTAGGGAAAATAGTTTTGAAACCATCATCCATCTCGTCCAACTTCGACAAGTACCAACTATACTTAATAGTCTAAAAAAATTCCAACAAACTCCCCGATTAATTATTATTGGAACCACGGGAGTATATTCAAAATATAATGAATATTCTGCCGAGTATAAACAAGCAGAAAATTATTTACAAGACTATCCTGCTTCTTATTGTCTGCTGAGACCGACAATGATTTATGGCACTCATAAGGATAAAAACCTACACAAATTGATTAAATTCTGTCACCGCTACGGATTCTTTCCCATTTTTGGCTCTGGTGATAACCTGTTACAACCAGTTCACGCTGATGACATTGCCCAGATGTTGTTAAAAGTCTGGGAATGTCCTGATATAAAAGGTGCTTACGATCTTTCCGGCGGTAGTATTGTTTCCTTCCGTCAGTTAATTTTATTGATAGAACAATTATTAGGCCAATCGGTGCGTCCCCTGTCCTTTCCCTTGAACTTTGGCATCTGGTCAGCTACCCTACTAGAAAAAACATTAGGTAAAAAATCCCCCGTGCGACGAGAACAAATCTTGCGATTACAAGAAGACAAAGCTTATTCCCACGAAGAAGCTAAAAGGGATTTAGGGTTTACTCCTCGTACTCTAGAAGCCGGACTACAACAAGAGATAGAATTAATGCGCTCCCAAGGCATAATTTAACTAATTAAGTCAATTTTTGTCTTGACTATAGCCATATTCAAAAAAACCTGAATTGGCAACCTCCCTTTACTTTAGAGCAAGGATTAGCCCAAACAATTCAGCCAGAAAATGAGTAATAAGCTCGGGTAGGGATGATAATGCCAAATCCATTGTTGATAGTATTTTTATCTGGACTTCCCCCATACAGAAATACTAAAAAATTAACAAAACCCTTACTGCCTGGAGCTTCTCAGAAAAAATTGAAAAGACGCTACTGGGTACATTTTCCCTTTGAAAATGGCTGTACCGTTGACTGTATCTAGAGTAAAGCGATTCCGTAGAGTTGGCTGTATAGTGATCGCTAACCTTATTGTAACAGATGGTGTCATTAATCTCTAGAGTCAGCGATTCCCTCTGTAGCCATGTTTTTGATGGTTTTCTGCCCGGAAACAAGCTATAATGGTCGAAGGGTCAAATTTGAAAAATTTTGCCTCAAACCCTGTCTGCGTAAGGATTTCAGGAGTTTGTACCCAGTAGCTTATTAGTATTACATTGCTTTAACTCAGGCTCTGTAAGACTTTGAGCCATAGCTAGTATATTTATACGGGGGAAGTTCAGTTTTATGATCAATTCATACCAAATCCGTTTTTGATAGTATGATTAACTCCCAATCCAACTTGAAAATCCCAGTTATGGATTGTTTCCCCTGGCTCCGCAGCTCCGGCTCTCCTCCGCGACTGGCTTACTGGGGCGGACTCTATAATAGAGTCCCTGTCAGGTTTTTGTCCATTCTCAATTAACGGTTATTATTGCACTGACTAATTACCTTTACAAGAAGTCGATCATCAGGTAAGATGTACCCAATATGCCCATTGAATCTGGTCTTGAACTGGTCGGTTAATTAAATTGCCCATTATGGGTGACAGGCTGCCGCAGCAGTATTTTGTCAAGATTTAATAGGAAACAACCAGCTAGTAATAGTTTGATCAAGGATGCCAGTTCCCAGTTGGCTTTGACGAAAAAACATGACAGTAAATATTAGTAGTGTAAAGGTTGACAATGTTGAATAAATTACTTAACCGTAGGCAAACCGAGCAGGGTAGAAAAAATATTAAATTTGCCCCAGCCAGAAAAATCTTCAATCCCCTCTTAAGAAATATCGGCTATACCCTAATTACTGACCATTTTTACCAGCCGATACCCAACCGTCAGGAAATTATGACATACGCGGGCAAAGAAAGGCCTCTTAGCTCAATTGAATGGCATCTAGACAAGCAAACTGAACTGGTTAAGTATTTACTAGAAAAATATGCTTTAGAATTTAACAATAAAGAAATTTTTTCAGCATTTGGTTATTCCGAAGATAGTTCTGCTCTCATTAGTGGCGATGCAGAAGTACTTTATGCTATGGTCAGAGAAAAAAAGCCGTCTCGGATAATTGAAATTGGCTCAGGTGGTAGCACTAAAATTATCGCCGCAGCTTTAAGAATGAATTTTATAGAAAATTACCAAAAATCACAACTGATCTCGATCGAGCCTTATCCTCAAGATTTTTTAAAAGACTTTGCTAATGTTAGTAAAGATTTTGTAGAATTTAGTTTGCTTACCCAGAAGGTAGAGTCCATAGAATTGTCTGTTTTTGAATCCCTGCAAACCAATGATATTCTGTTTGTGGATTCTAGTCATGTGTTTAAGTCTGGCAGTGATGTGGAGTTTGAATTTCTTCAAGTTTATCCCCGTTTACAAACAGGAGTATTAGTTCATATTCACGATATATTTTTTCCCTATGATTATCCCATCGAATGGAATCTCAAAGAATCACGATACTGGAACGAGCAATACTTTTTAGAGACTTTTCTACAATTTAATAAAAAATTTGAAGTTTTGGCATCATTGTCTATGGTATCTGATTATAAAAATTCTGTGTTTCTGGACAACATTAATGCTTATAATGAAGATCGATTACCCGGTTCTTTCTGGATGATTGCTTGAAGATTACTCGCCTGAATCGGGTCTTGAACTGGTTGGTTAATTAAATTGCCTGTAATTAGTCACAGTAGGAAGCAGGGATTATTGAGAATAAAGTAACCCTTAAGCCCTAGATGGATAGTACAAAGTCTGTTAAAACTAATTTAAAAGTTCCAGTTGTCACTGTCTATGAAATATGCGAAATAAAACTAAATTGTTAGAAATCTGGCTTATTAGATTTTCCATCTATCTTTTGCCTTTTATTAGCCTGTCATTTAATGAAGCAGGGTTTGGACTTATACAGCCTGCACTTGTTCCGATTCTGATAGTATTTATTCTATCGGTCTTTTGGCGTGGATTTCAGTTCAAACGAGCCTTTGGTGAAAGCAGATATATAAATCTTATTATATAGCGGTATGCACTTGCATGAGGTACAATAGAAGAGGACAATAAATTATAGACCTAGGCAGGAGCCACGACCCGATGAAGCCCTATTCTTTAGACTTGCGACAAAAGATCATCGAGACCTACGAGGAGAATAACCTCT
>NZ_JAPZQJ010000162.1:0-5365 GCF_027530405.1 Microcystis sp. LE19-41.2A
AACCCAGTTCATCCTTCCGACAAGACAAGCGGCACTAACGGCACTGGCGCGATTACCGACGATAACCCGATTCATGACGGGATCGAGTTTTACCACATAGAGGGGTTCGGCGGCGGCGATGCCGATGCCTTTGCGTTGTCCCATTAAGTGAAAGATAGGAAAAGGTAGTGTTGCGTTTCGTTGCCTCAACCCAACCGACAAGATCGGCGTACTGCTACGCAGTGCCTTCGGCATCGCACTATACAATTTGTGTTAATCTTCTTTTTGTACCAGATCTAAAGCATTGCGTTTGGAGAAACCCCAGACAGAAATAACAGCGATCGCACCAATCATATCATAACCCATTCAGGCAAAACCCATAGGACACCTTCCAGTAATCGCTTACTCTGCTTCTCCAACTAATATAAATCCAGCCCAGTTAACGGGTTCAGGGTGTTGTTTCATAATAGTTAACATTGCTTGTTGTAAAGCTTGGGCTTTATTGGGTTTAGTTTTAAGATTGTTGTAAAATTCGATCATTAAATCAGAAGTTGCTGCATCGGGAACAGACCATAAAGAAACAACTACACTTTTGACTCCTGCTGCCATAAAAGGTCTTGCTATACCTACAACTCCATCACTGGTAATATCTCCTAATCCTGTATCACAAGCACTTAAAACAACTAAATTAGCGCGTAAATTCATTCCATAGATTTCTCCACTCAAAAAGCCAGTTTGTCCCTCAGCAGGAGCTAAAGCAATTGATTGAGAATTTCCATGAGTTGCTAAGTGAATAATATCAGCATTAGGCATTTGTCCGGTGACATTTTGTATATTCGCTTGTTCACCAATTAGGGGTTGAGTTCCTAAAAAATTAGAGATAACTTGTGCTTCTTTTTCTGTTCCGGGTAAAGCAGGAAGTTGTTGACCATTTTCCATTTTAGGCATGGTAGGATTCCCAACAATTAGAGCATTTGAGGTAAGATTTAGGGTATTGTTACTAGATTCTTGATCAATTAGTTGTAGGGTTTGAATAGAGGGAGAAATTTGGATTGGATGCTTTTCTATTATATATTTTCCATCAGCAGTTTTTAAAGCAGCAAAAGGAACTCTAAAGAGTTCTCTATCAGGGATAAAAATAACGGATTCTTCTGGATTTTTAGGTAAAAATTTGGCAATAGGAGCAATAAGAATCTGAGATAATCTGTCTAAGCATTGGTTTTGATCTTGACAGGTTTTTGCTGTCACAGCATTAGATAGGGTATCTCGATTATTACTTCTGACAGTTGCAAAAGTTTGTTTAGTGAGTTGGACTAAACTTTTATTGTCAATATTCAAGGAAGGGGTTTGATTTTGTTGAAAGAATAAGAAAGAAGATGTTAAACAACTAGCTACAATTCCTACAATTATTAAGGGTTTACGATGACGTAATAAGAAGTAACTTAAGGAAATTCCTATAAGTAAAATTCCCAAAGGAATCAACAATTTAGAATTAATAGAAGAATTAGAATTGAGACTAATTCCTCTTGCGAATGAATGTCCTTGAGTTTGTTGAGGGTTAATTGATGGTTGAGAAAGATCAACTTGAGAAAAATGAATTTCACCACTAGGTTGAATTACCCAGATATAAATTTTAGGACTCTCAAGCCAAGAATATTTAACTATCGTCGCATTTTTCTTTCTGGCAAGTTGCTGAATTTCAGGGATAGTTATAGATGTATGATTGTCTTTAGAGATTGAATAGGAAAGAATGCGAGTTCTTCCCCTTTCTGCGAATTCTAGGGCTTCATTATATTTACCTTGTTTAACTTTTAATTCTTGTAATCCATAAGGGTATGAAAAAACTTCATTAACTAAATTTCCCTCTGTCATACCTGCATCACCGTAGGAAATTCCTAACGGTGTTTTTAAAAATCTAACTGTTTGTTCCCAAGAGATTTCATCATTTTTCATTGCTTCTGTAAATGATTTTTCTGCTTCCTGCAAATTTCCCTGCCAAAGTAAAGCAAATGCTATCCCTTCATGTATTGAAGATACTATCCCATGAAATTCACTCGTTTGACAGGTTTCACACATAAATGCTTGTTGGTTTGATAATACATTATCTAATGCCTGTTGGTAATATTTAATTGACTCTTGATAATTCCCTCGCTTCAAATAAATTATTCCTAGATTCATTGATAATAAATATGAAAATTTAAAATTTGTTTCTTTTGGTAATCCCAATAGATGACCAACTTGAGAAAATTCAAGACCTTTGTTTAAATAATTAATTGCATTGTCATATTCTCCAGCACCTATGTAGGCTTCAGCAAGTTGAGTAAAAGGATCATTTATTCCTAACTCTCCTAGAACTTGTCCTTGTTCTATATTAGATTGTTGAGATTCTAATTCCTTCTTACAAGCATTAATTGCTCTTTTCCAATCTTCAGCAATTTGATAAACTGTGCATATTTTATCCCATTCAATTTTTCCGTCATTTTTTTCTAAAAATTCCTGAATTTTTGGCATATCTTCAATAATAGCTTTTTTATCCGCTTCCGAAAGAGTATTACCATACTGCACTAAATTTTGAGGAAGAAAAACTAAATAATAGGCTTTTTCTAAAGTTAGAGGCTTACCATTGATAGGACGATCTGGATTATTTACATAAAAATCTGCTGCTAAAACTGAGGAAATACCTAAACGATTGAAATTGCCATAATGAAAAGGATTAAAGAGACTTGACGTTAGAGCAATAATTACGGTAGTCGCTAATTGAGATAGTTTCATGATTACCTCCAGAGAATTACTTCAATTGTATATATAGAGCATGATAATTTAGATAATGATTCAGACAAAATTTTATCTGATCATATTAATATGATCAGATAAAATTTTGTTTTTTGAGTCTAAAACGCTGCACCATTGTTTGGATTAGATGGCTGTTTTGGGGATTTTTCTACTTTCAAAACCTCAGATAAATCATAAAAAACTTGCTGCTTTTTACCAGAATTTTTAGAATCATTTACTCCTCTAGTTAAGGGTGTATTGTTATCAGGTGCTTGACGAATTTCCATAAGATCATCTAATACTGCATAAGGCTCATCCTTAGTTTCCAAAGTAAAGAGTAAATCATCTTGATCACAAGTAGCACTTTTGGATTTTACTCCACAGACAACGGGAACTTCTCGATCATTAATCCAACTTGCTACCGTAGCCGTGACATACTGTAGTCCATCCCGATCATAAATATCTTGGAATCGTCTAGAAACTTGATCACATCGTTTTCGAGGATTCCATTGATTACCAAAATAATAATTATCTGGTTTCCAAATAATTATAGTAAAATCTCTGTCTGAATTTGGATTATGGACAATAGTAGCTGGCACATTTTTACCTAAATATTGAGCATTTCCACAAAAAAACTTAGATTTTGTTGCAGCATTAGAATTTCCTTGACATCCTGATGTCAGCATTAGCAAACCAAATAAAAGTGAGACTGCTATTCCCGAAGTATGACGCTTCATAAATCTTACTTACTCCTGTTAAACTTGTTCCTATTACCTTTATAGCTTAAAAAGCAGGTTGATGTTGTGTCTCATTGTTTTGTTGTCTCTCAGATAAATTGATCACCCCAATACCAATTACTCCTCCTAAAAGTAACATTAAAATTAGGGGAATAACGGCAATTTTACCCCCTTTATTTTGTATAGATGAAGAATGAGACATAGAAACTGTTGGCGCAATGGTAGGGGAGACTCCCTGTAAACCTTGAATTGCTTGCAAAGCTTCTGTAGCTGAGGGATAGCGTTGTTGAAAATCTGGATGACTCATTTTAACTAAAATATCAGTAAATTTAGGTGTTGTTTTGACTTTATTTTGCCAATGTATTTCTCCTGTTTGACTATCAACTAATTGGGTAGGATAATATCCCGTTAACATCTGAATAGCAATCATTCCCACAGAATAAATATCACTGCTAAAGGTAGGTTTTCCTAGATTTTGTTCATTTGACATATATCCTGGTGTTCCTATTCCAATTGTCTTAGGTTGGTTTTGAGGATTACTTAAATTAATAATCTGTTTTACCGCACCAAAATCAATTAAAATAATTTTATTATCTCGTTTGCGTCTAATTAAGTTATCAGGTTTAATATCCCGATGAATAACGTTATGCTGATGTACAAAAGCTAAAGTTGATAATACATCTTCTAAAAATTCAATTACTGCTATTTCTTCCCATTGTTTCCCTAGTATAGTTTCCTCACCTAAAGGATGTCCCTCAATATATTCTTGAACGAGATAAAATTGATTATTTTCAGAAAAATGGGCAAATAATTGGGGGATTTGAGCGTGTTTTCCCAATTGATAAAGACTTCTTGCTTCTGTATCAAATAAACGCATTGCTATTTGCCAAGATTGGGGATCAGATTGGGGTTTAAGTTGCTTGACAACACACCAAGGATGATCTGGTAATTGGGTATCTTTAGCTAGAAAAGTTTCACCAAATGCACCAGAAGCAAGCGATCGCACAATTTGATAACGATGGACTAATAAATTCACCCTTATCTTACCTGCTGATAAATAGTGGTTATTATAGCATTGATTGATCCCCCCTAGTCCCCCTTAAAAAGGGGGGAACCGGATTCAAAGTCCCCCTTTTTAAGGGCGATCGCAGATATTGTATATACTTTAGACGTTCATAATCTGAGATTTATTAAACTTCTGAAATCGTAGAGTGAGCAACGAATCCAGTTCTTTTTTATGTTTCAGATGGACATCATTCAGACATTCATAAATAGCTGAAGAAAAGTCAGAAAAGTTTTCATAATATTTACCATAACCCAAAGCTGGCGATCCTTCCAGCTTCTTGGCTATGGCCCGGGGTCTCGGTAGCGCCAAAGGCAATCCTGTACCAAGAGTCTCCGCTATGAATATTAACATCGAGGCTTCTGTACCCCGTCGTTAATTTTTAGCTCAACCTGCTGGGGAGAGTCCCTAATTGGCAGAATGACCCCCGAACCATAATCAGGTTATTTTGTGAATTGGTGGCTCTCCCTATGGGGTTACTCCTGAGATAATCCCCCCACCGAGAACGATTTCCCCTTCATAAATCACGGCTGCTTGGCCCGGGGTGATGCTAAATTGTGGTTCATCGAAAACCAGCTTCACTTGCTCATTTTCTAGGGGAATAACATTGACGGGAACGGCCGGAGAACGATAACGGACCTGTACTTGCGCGCGGATAGGGGTGGTGGGTTCGGCAATAGAAACCCAGTTCATCCTTCCGACAAGACAAGCGGCACTAACGGCACTGGCGCGATTACCGACGATAACCCGATTCATGACGGGATCGAGTTTTACCACATAGAGGGGTTCGGCGGCGGCGATGCCGATGCCTTTG
>NZ_JAPZQJ010000680.1:0-9854 GCF_027530405.1 Microcystis sp. LE19-41.2A
AACGTAGGTTGGGTTGAAGCATGAAACCCAACGCCCGCATGGGTTACGCTACCGCTAACCCATCCTACAAATAATTGTACCTCCCTACTTAAGTGGCAAGTGCGGAGCTTTCTTTTCACTGATTACTGATGAAGCTAAGACGCATTTAAACCGCTTATTCTTAGATTAGCCCCCCTTGCCCCCCGACCCCCCCGATGTCGGTAGTAGGGTTGATTCATGAATCAACCCTACCTTGAATCAACCCTAGGGGGGGTGGGGGGTTGCCTCTTGCCTTCAGAAGCTGATAACTGATTTAATCTAGAGTTTTACTGTGTAAGCATCGCGGATACCGGGGACTTTAGTAATTTCCGAGAGAAGACCTTCTGGTAGAGGATCATCGAGACTCAGGGCCATAACTGCGTCACCGCGAATAATTTTGCGTCCTACCTGCATACTGGCGATATTGACATTAAAACTGCCTAAAAGTGCGCCAATTTTGCCGATAATACCGGGCATATCCTGGTGAAGGGTGAATAGCATATGATTACTCGGTGGCACGTTAATTGGGAACTCATCGAGGTCAGTAATGCGGATTTCTCCGTTACTTAACAGCGCTCCGGTGACGGAATGGGTCCCCATGGAACCATTGGCTTCCAAATGAATCGATCCCGAATAGTCCCGGGTGGAAGCATCCCGGGTTTCGATTACCCGGATACCGCGTTCCTTAGCTTCGATCGCCGCATTAACATAGTTTACCCGTTCCCGGAGGGCTTGGGAAAGTAAACCCTTAATTGCCGCCACCACCAGAGGTTGACTGTCTTTAGTGGCCAATTCTCCCTGTAAACGGACATTTAACGAGTCACAGCGACCTCCTGCCAACTGACTGACGAGATTACCCATAGTTTCCGCTAATTGCAGGTAAGGGCGCAGTTTTTCCATAACATCGGGAGTTAGTCCGGGGATATTAACGGCCGAACGCGCTGGCAAACCGAGGAGGACATCGCGAATTTGTTCGGCCACATCAACAGCCACACCCACCTGTGCTTCCGTAGTCGATGCGCCTAGGTGGGGAGTGAGAATGACGTTAGACAATTCTCTTAATCTAGATTCGCCTAAAGGTTCCTGTTCAAATACATCCAAGGCTGCCCCGGCGATTCTACCGGATTCGAGGGCTTCAATTAAAGCCAACTCGTCGATAATGCCGCCTCTGGAACAGTTAATGATGCGGACCGTTGGTTTCATCTTAGCGATGGTTTCCCGACCGATGAGATGCTGGGTTTCGGGAGTTTTCGGGACGTGGAGGGTGATAAAATCGGACTCAGCAAAGAGTAATTCTAGATCCACCAAGGTGCAACCGAGTTGATCGGCGCGTTCTTTGGAAATAAAGGGATCGTAGGCGAGAATTTTCATGCCTAGAGATCTAGCAACGGCGGCGACGTGGGAACCAATTTTACCTAAACCGACGACTCCTAGGTTCTTTTTATAAACTTCTGTGCCGATAAAGCGATTTCTTTCCCATTTATTCGCTTTTACCGACTGATTGGCATCGGGAATATGACGGGAGAGGGATAACATCATGGCCAAGGCGTGTTCGGCAGCGGCGATCGTGTTACCTTCGGGAGAGTTAACGACAATAATACCCTGACGAGTGGCCGCGGGAACATCGATATTATCGACTCCTACCCCTGCGCGGCCGATAATTTGCAGTTTGCTGCCCGCTTCGACGATTTCTTTGGTGACGCGGGTACTGGAACGGAGCATCAGTGCGTCGTATTCGGGGATAATTTGAATGATTTCCTCAGCGGATAGTCCTGTTTTCACGTCCACTTGGGCAACCTGTGACAGAATTTCTACTCCTACCGGATCGATCGAATCGGATACCAGAACTTTGGCCATAATCTTTATAACGTGCTTTTTTCAGTCTACGGGCAAATGCTAGACCAATATTCGGGTCTAGCCGCAATAGCCCATTTTAGAAGCAAAGGGTGCAGTCTATGGCAAAATTAGCGAAAAGATTTTAGGTTGTCATTCTTAATTGTCGTCCATGGGGTTGATGTCAGGCTCTTGCCGTTGTCACTGAGATATGGCTAATTTAATCACGGTGGCGATCAAGTTTTCCGCTTCTTTTTCTAAAGCTTTTTCTAGGGCTGCCATTGCTTCTGTTTGACAATTTCTAAGTAGCTGGTTATAATTAAATTAAAAATGGATTTTAGGTTCGATCCCCCCTGCCCCCCTTGATAAGGGGGGTGCCGATAGGCGGGGGGATCTGAAAGTTTTTAATACCTACCTACTTAAAAATGGATTTTAGGTTCGATCCCCCCCGCCCCCCTTGATAAGGGGGGTGCCGATAGGCGGGGGGATCCCCCTTGATAAGGGGGGTGCCGATCCTTCCTTGATAAGGGGGGTTTCTGATAATTTTTAACGCCTACCTACTTATGATGTTCACACAGTAGAGAAAAAGCCAAAAACCTCCGTTAAGAATAACGGAGGCTGGTTAATTAATTAACAATTTTCAGCTACAATTTCGCCCCACATTCAGGACAGAATTTATTATTCCAACTGTTAACCGCGCCACAACTGGGACAATTGAGCATTTCACAACCCCCAGTGACAATTTTCGGTAAACCAATCATACGGGAATTACTTTGGCCGGGGGCAACCATGGGATAACAATTTTCGTCTTTAGTCACGATCGCATTGACTAAAACCGGACCATCATGGGCCAACATTTCGGCAATTTTTGCGGCTAATTCCTCTCGATGGCGAATAGTAATGCCTTTAATGCCGTAAGCTTGGGCTAACAGTTCCACATTTGGCATTCCCGCTTCCATATTGGAATTAGAATAACGTTCCCCATAGAAAGCTTCTTGCCATTGACGTACCATACCCTGCCAACCATTATTAATAATAATCGTCTTGGCATGAATATTAAATTGGGTTAGGGTGGCCAATTCCTGTAGATTCATTTGGAAACTGGAATCACCACTAATACAGATGACCTCCTCATCGGGAATAGCCACCTTTACCCCCATCGCAGCGGGTAAACCGAAACCCATCGTCCCCAATCCCGCGCTAGAAATCCAACGTCGGGGACCATTTTTGAGGAATTGGGCCGCCCACATCTGATGCTGGCCCACATCGGTGGTATAGTAGGCGTGGGGTGCTTGACGACCCACCTCAACGATCACTTCTTGGGGGGAAAGTCTGCCTTCTGGTCGAGGTACTTGCAGGGGATAATCTTGTCGCCAGCGCTCGATCTTGGCTAACCAAGCTTGGCTGCGATCAGAATTAGTGGGATAATCAAATTCTCTGGCTTTTTGGAGTATTTGTTCTAAAACTACCCGCACATCCCCGACAATCGGCACGTCAGGGGCGCGATTTTTGCCCACTTCGGCCGGGTCTATATCCACATGGATTACCTTAGCTTTCGAGGCGAATTCGTCCAATTTCCCCGTTACTCGGTCATCAAAACGAGCGCCGACGGCAATTAATAAATCACACTCGGTCACGGCAAAATTAGCGTAGGCAGTGCCGTGCATTCCTAACATTCCCACCGAGAGGGGATGATGTTCATCAAAAGCACCGATCCCCATTAACGTGGTGGTGACGGGTAACTGAAAACGCTCGGCAAACTCGGCAATTTGGGCGTGGGCATTCGCTGCGATCGCACCTCCACCAACGTAAAGTAAGGGTTTTTCGGCGGTTTCCAAGAGGTGCAAAGCGGCCTCGATTTGACGGCGATTGCCCTTAACCGTGGGACGATAGCCGCTTAGTTTCACATCTCCTGGTTCGACGGGGATATAATCGCATAGTTCTAAACCGACATCTTTGGGAATATCGACTAAAACCGGTCCCGGTCGTCCTGTACTGGCGATATGGAAGGCTTCAGCGACGATTCTCGCTACTTCCCGGGCGTTTCTAGCCACATAGGAATGTTTAACAATCGGGAGAGTAATCCCATAAATATCGGTTTCTTGGAAAGCATCGGAACCGATGGCCGCCCGACTCACCTGACCGGTGATAATTACCATCGGGATGGAGTCCATGTGTGCGTTAGCGATGCCTGTCACCAAATTGGTCGCCCCGGGGCCGGAAGTACCGAAACAGACTCCCACTTTGCCGGTGGCCCTAGCGTAGGCATCGGCGGCATGGGCGGCCGCTTGTTCGTGGCGCACTAAGATATGTTGTAATTCTCCCCGCTCTTCAAAGCGGTAGAGTTCGTCATAGATGGGCAGGATCGCACCTCCGGGATAACCGAAGATGTGCTTAACACCATGACGTTTGAGACTGTCCATCAAGGCATAAGCCCCAGAACAACGCTGGGGAACCGTTGTTAAAGAGTCATTGGGCTTGGGAAGTGATGAAACCACAGGGCAAACCGTCCAATTTCTAACTAGAGGGATAATTGCAATTCTGTTGCCTAGGATGCAACTTGAAAAATAGCAAAATTGATAACCTTATACTTTTAGTGTATTCCATCTCACCTTTTTGGCTGCAGTTTTTTTTCTTTTTGCATCTTACCCATGCAATATCTGGGGAAGTGGGGTGTGGGGTGTGGGGAAGTGGGGAAGTGGGGTGTGGGGTGTGGGGTGTGGGGTGTGGGGTGTGGGGTGTGGGGTGTGGGGTGATGGGGAAGTGGGGAAGTGGGGAAGTGGGGAAGTGGGGTGTGGGGTGTGGGGTGTGGGGTGATGGGGAAGAGGGGAGATAAGATAATAAATATTGGTGATTTCACCTGATCTTGACTGAGCCTGGAAGTTTTATGAATAGTCTTTTGATTGCGGCTACGGATACCGATGCGGGTAAAACCGTTGTCACCACTGCTTTAGTGGCTTATTGGCAAAAATACTATCCATCCAAGGCCTTGGGGCTGATGAAATTAATGCAAACGGGTCAAGGCGATCGAGAATGGTATGAGGGTTTATTTCAGGGTCAATTAGAAATGATCACACCGCTGCAATATCAAGCACCCTTAGCGCCTCCTGTGGCTGCTGATTTGGAAGGTCGAGATATTCCTTTGGGGACGGTGTGGCAAGCTCTGCTAAACCTACAAAAAAGCCAAGATTTGGTTTTAATTGAGGGTTTGGGGGGTTTAGGTTGTCCTGTCACTCACGAGCTAACTTTGGCGGATTTAGCTGCTCAATGGCGGTTAAAAACCCTTTTGGTGGTGCCGGTGAAATTGGGGGCGATTTCCCAAACGGTGGCTAATATTGCCCTAGCAGAGCAGAAAAAGGTCAATTTGGGCGGAATTATCCTTAATTGTCTCGAACCGCGCACGGAGACGGAGATAGAGCAGTTAACACCGATCGATTTAATTCAATCCTTGACTAATTGTCCAGTTTTAGGTGTTTTTCCCTTTATCGAAGATCGTCGGGATTTGGATAAATTGGCTTCGGTGGTAGCTAGTTGGCCAGAAATTAAGCTGTCAAGCATTTAAATTGCTTGTTGAGACGAGGCAAAAGGCACAAGGCAAAAGGCAAAGCTGATTCCCAGCATCTTTCAATTTGACAACACCCATTGTAGGGATAATTCATGAATTAGCCCTACAGGACATCGGGGGGGTAAGGGTAGGGTTAATTCATAGTAGGGTTGATTCATAGTAGGGTTGATTCATCGTAGGGTTAATTCATAGTAGGGTTGATTCATGAATCAACCCTACAGGACATCGGGGGGGTAAGGGAATAAATTAGGGGAAGTCCAGATATTCTTGTTCTGTTAGGGCAAATTCTGGATCAATTATTTTTACTTCATTATAGGTGAGTTGATAGAGTTTGTAAACTAAATGATCAATCTGCTTTTCTAATTCGCTTGTGTTAGCGTTAGGATCGTCTTTTTTTGCGGTGAGAATTTTATTAACAATTTTTTCTAATGCTATTTGTATTTGTCTTTTAGGAACTACAATTGGAAGTTTAAATAATTGTACTGGCTTTACTTCTGGAAATATTCTCACATCTTCATTAACTAAATCACTATATAAAAAATTCATCAATTTAGAGTTGAGAACAGCCAATAAATATAAATATTGCACTTCTGATTTATTTGGCAACTGAACTATTATTCCACTTTTAAGGCAATACCATTGATCTTCGTCGTAAGCAGCAATGATTCTATTCGCAGTTTGTCGAATTAAAATTTTAGGCTCAGTAAATAATTTTTTGCGCCTAGGTCTTAACATTACATAGTAAGGGATAACACCACTTTTAGTTTCTACTCTATTGTCTAGTTTTTCTTTGTATAAGCTTAAATGTTTAATAATATTGGGATAATTTTTAACATCTAAGTCCGAAGAAAAATAAATTATGACTTTCTCTGATTTAGGCTGTAAACAATAAGAGTTTATTTCTCCTCCAATTATTAGTTTTTTAATTATATCTTTTTCTAATTTCTTACTTTCAGCTTCATCTGATTTAAGTATAAAAGCATCTGCAAGTCCGGGACTAATTCCAGTAGCTACATCTTCAGCAATATCTTTAAGAGTTAGATTACCTGAATAACATTTTTCAATTAATTGATGATGATTTTTAAAAACAAAGCTATAAGCTTGATTAGAAACAAGATTGGATTGATCAATGAGATTATTGATTTTATCTAGCTCAACTGGTAATTTATCTCTTTCCACATCTGATAGATCTGCATATAGAGTTGAGTTGTTTAATATTTTTTTAGAAAAACTAATGATGCAGGTAGGAGTTGTAACATCTTCAAATACTCCATCCCCAAGATTAATGTCTAAGATAAGACTGTAATTACTTAGTATTAATTCTCTACTTTTTTCAAATTCAATTTGATTTAAAAAACTAGAGGGAATTATTAGTGAACACAAAGATTGCTTACCTGTAAGTTCTTGATATCTGTAAGAAAAATAATTAAAAGACTCTGGAGTTCGGACATGAATTCGATCATAATATTTCTTTAAAAACTCTTTTTCTTGGGTTGAAAAATCTACGCCATAAGGAGGATTACCAATTACAACATCAAACCCAACAAAATCCCCGTCATCATTCAACACTTCAGGAAACTCAAACCGCCATTCCAAAGCATTCTTATACAGCTTACCGCTTTCAATATCTGCAATTTCAGCAGTTAGCTTATCAATCTCATTATTTAACTTAGTTACTTTTTTCTCCCGCGCTTTTTGCTCCGTCTTAGTCTCCTCAAACAATAAACCCTGATTTTCCAGATTATAAAGCTCCCCTTGTAATTGACGTAACTTCACCTTCTTAGGATCACTAATTAATAAATTAGCACTAAACCCAGCCTTAATCTTAGCAATCAGCGTTTCCATCTCCCGCTTTTGTTCCTTATTTTCCGCATTGCGATAAGTCTGTACCGCATTGCGATATTGCTCAATACTAAACCTCTGCTTCTGTAAAACCTGTTTAACATCCACATCCAAAGTAAAGCGACTAATCAAAGAATTACCACACTTGATATTAATATCAATATTTGGCAAAGTTTCTAAATTGCCATCCTCGCGATAATAAGCATTCTTTAAAAGCTCAATCCATAACCGCAACTGACAAATAGTCACGGAATTAGGGTTAATATCCACCCCAAATAAACACCCTTCAATAATCGTCTGTTTCTCATGAAATAAGGCTTGCTGTACCCGTTGCTTTTCTTTATTATTCGGATGATAAGCAAATAAAGTCCCCTCATCATCATAAACCAGTAACTTATCATTTCGCACTTCTACCCGATAATCTTTTAGCGACTTACCCGAAGTATCTAATAAAACCCGTAACTCACTCTTAATCGCGATTATCTCATTCAAAGCTGAAACCAAAAAATGTCCTGAACCCACGGCCGGATCGCAAATCTTCAGGCTATTAATAATAGTATTCGCTTCTCTTTTATCCTCAATTCGTTCATATAAATTATCCAAACTTTGACAATTCCAGCCTTTTACTTCATTAAACTTCTGCACGATCGCTCTTCGTATCGTTTCCCGACACATATACATGGTAATAAAACTCGGTGTATAAAAAGAACCGTCCTTATAACCATTAATCTTTTCAAAAATTAACCCCAGCACCGAAGCATTAATTAACTTTTCGCTATCTTCTTGAGGATTTTCTAACTCATCTCGATCAAACTTATAAGCATCCAAAAACTCAAACAAATAAGCCAACGTATTTAACTCACCTACTCGCTTATTACCCTGATTATCTTTTAGCACCGTACCTGCAAAAATGGGTAAAGTTCGCTCCCGCAAATTGCCAATAAAAATCGTTTGCTGTTCCGTCTCCGTTGGTTCAAATAGCGAACTATTTAAATAAGGTACATGAGCAAAAGTCGTTTTAACCTTAGCCTCGCGCTTATTTGTCTCCCTAGCTAACACATCAAAAAACAAACTATCGAGATCATCATAACTGGGAACTTTCGCCAAATTGAGAAAAGCAAAATCTCGATCGCCTTGATGATATTTAATTAATTGCGCTTCCAATAATTTGAGAAACAAAACCCGATTAATCCAATTAATTGATAACCGCAACGCCACATTATAAAGCCGTTCCTCATCCGTAGTTCCAAACTCTTCAGGATTTTTTAATTGTGCAATTTTATCTAAACTATCCAACCGACTAATCGCATTTTCAATCAGGGAACCATCACAGCGATCGCCTTCTTTCATTCGTCCGATTAACTTCTTCCCTTTTTCCTTAATTTCCGTCAAGCCAATAATATACAAAAGCTCATTATAAAAAGGCTTATTTAAAGTATTACTGTCATTAACAAAAGGTAACTTAAGTAAATGTTCTGGCGAAAGAATCTTGTAAATATCAAGCAAATCTAAATTTTCCAGATCTCGCAGATCAAAATGAGTAAACTTAATTTGCTCAATAACTTTAGTGATCGCCGGTTCTGCAATTTGTTGATAGAAAAAATCCGTTTTTGTACTACTCAGTCTCCCGGCTTCAAAATCGCAAAACTGGTTAAATAGAGCCTTATTAGCAAAAAACAACTCCTCAAAAATCTTCGCATCGAAAATAAACCATTCATAAATATTTGTCACGATCAAGTGTTTAATCTCAAGATTTTTATCCGTCACCCTTTCGCAGAGAAAATATAAAACTAACTGCTGAAAAGCCTTAGTGTTGAGATGATCCAGTCTTGGCATTTCTGCATTTATTGTCTGAGTAGGCTTCTTAGTCTCAAAAATGACCCCCACTGGACTTTTAACATCCTGGTTATTATGAATCACCAGATCAATGCGCTCTTTTGTATTGATAAAATAGCGATCAGCATAATAGGTATTTTTTAAAAAATCTATCAGCAAATTTTTATTAAACTCTTCCGACTTTTTGCTGTCACATTGGTCCAACAAGCGCACCAAATTAGCTCGAAAAACCTGAATTGTTTCAGCATCAGGCTTGATTTTTAAGTACACCCGATTTAAGGCTTGCTTGAGTGCTCGCTTATTGACAATCATAAAAGTTTACCTCTAGGGAAACTACCGACTAATTTTATTATAAGTAGGGAGGCACAATTATTTGTAGGATGGGTTAGCGGTAGGACTTAATTAGTCGTCGCCGGCAACTTGTCGAGATGCGGACTGCCGAAAAGAACCGACGGGAACGCGCTCGCGGTAAAGCTCGATATCGAAGCCCATCTTGAGTATCTCGATAACTGCCTTGAAAAACTCAATCAAGAAATTGAGGAATTGACCCAAGCTAACCAACAATGGCCCGAGAAAGTCATCGAAAATTTTGGGTCTGAAACCCCGTCGTTCTACGACGGCTTTACTGTTAAATATGAGCATCGTTTACGAAATATATGCTAAAATGTGAGGTATGGAAAAAGCCTATTCGTTTCGATTTTACCCCACACCCGAACAAGAGTCGCTATTGCGGCGCACATTGGGCTGTGTAAGATTAGTT
>NZ_JAPZQJ010000107.1:0-30722 GCF_027530405.1 Microcystis sp. LE19-41.2A
TACACCCCCCACCCCACACCCCACACCCCACACCCAACACCCTACACCCCACACCCTACACCCAACACCCTACACCCCACACCCCTCCCCCAGGAAAAACTTTTTGCCGCAGACCCTATTTAAAACCCCCCAAGCTCGATCGCCAGCGATCACTAAAAGACCACTTCGGTAATCACACCCTGAATCGCCCCGAAGCGAGAGCGAGAACCTAAGACAATTCGATACAATATTGTCAACAAGCATTAAGCGATTTAAACTATCGATCGAAGGTAAAAGTCCCGAAGTTATCGAAATCTAGGGGGAGACAAAAACAAGCATGGGTAGAGTAGTAGGCATTGATCTAGGGACAACTAACTCCGTCGTCGCCGTGATGGAAGGCGGAAAGCCAGTGGTCATCGCCAACTCGGAGGGCATGAGAACCACTCCTTCTGTGGTCGGTTTTAATAAAGATGGGGAGTTAGTGGTCGGTCAAATGGCCCGGCGACAAGGGGTACTTAATCCCCAAAACACCTACTATGCAATCAAACGCTACATAGGTCGTCGCTACTCGGAATTAAACCCCGAATCGAAGCGCGTCCCCTACACCATCCGCCGGGATGAGATGGGCAATATCAAAATTAAATGTCCCCGTCTGCAAAAAGAATTCGCCCCCGAAGAAATTTCCGCCCTAATTTTACGCCGATTAGCCGAAGAAGCCAGCCGTTATCTGGGGGAAGAAGTTACCGGGGCTGTAATCACCGTCCCCGCCTATTTTAATGACTCCCAACGTCAAGCCACCCGGGATGCGGGCCGAATTGCGGGGTTAGAAGTGCTGCGGATTCTCAACGAACCCACCGCCGCCGCCCTGGCCTACGGTCTCGATGAACAAGAAAGCAAGAAAATCCTCGTTTTTGACCTGGGAGGCGGTACTTTTGATGTTTCTATCCTGGAAGTGGGTGACGGCGTTTTTGAGGTGAAAGCCACCAGTGGCGACACCCAATTAGGCGGAAATGATTTCGATAAAAGAATCGTCGATTGGTTAGCCAATCAATTTTTGGAACAGGAAGGCGTGGAGCTGCGCCAAGACCGGCAAGCCCTACAAAGACTCACAGAAGCGGCAGAAAAAGCCAAAATAGAACTGTCTGGGGTCAGCGTCACCGATATTAATCTGCCCTTTATCATCGCCACGGAAGACGGACCCAAACACATCGAAACTCGCCTGAGTCGAGCCCAATTTGAGGAATTATGCGGCGATTTAATCAGTCGTCTCCGTCGTCCTCTCAAACGCGCCCTTTCTGATGCCGGTTTGTCCCCCGTCCAACTAGACGAAGTGGTACTGGTGGGCGGCGGCACGCGGATGCCGGTGGTGAAGGATTTGGTGCGGAGTTTTATCGATAGGGAACCCAATCAAAATGTTAACCCTGATGAGGTTGTAGCGGTCGGGGCGGCTATTCAAGCGGGAATTTTGGGCGGCGAGGTCAAAGACGTGCTGCTCCTCGATGTGACCCCTTTATCCTTGGGTTTAGAAACCATCGGCGGTGTGATGAAAAAGTTAATCCCCCGCAATACCACTATTCCCGTCCGCAGAGCTGACCTTTTTTCCACTTCCGAAAATAATCAAACTGTGGTGGAAATCCACGTTTTGCAGGGGGAAAGGGAAATGGCCAGCGATAATAAATCCTTGGGACGTTTTAAATTAACCGGTATCCCCCCCGCACCCCGGGGTATTCCCCAAGTGCAGGTGTCCCTCGATATCGATGCTAACGGTATTCTACAAGTCACCGCTAGGGATAAAATGACCGGACGGGAGCAAAGTGTCACCATTCAAGGCGCTTCTACCCTCAGCGAAGGGGAAATTAACCGCATGATCGGCGATGCTGCCCGATTTGCCGAAGCAGATCGTACCCGTCGCGAAAAGGTCGATAAACGCAATCGCGCCCGCTCTCTGGTGGATCAAGCCCAACGACGCTTAAAAGATGTTACTCTCGATTTTGGTAATGAGTTTACCCGTTCCTATCGTCGTCAAATTGAGTCTTTGAGTACGGAAATTATCGACGCTTTGGAGAAAAATGATGACCGTCGCATTGATCGCGCCCAGGCAGACCTACAGGATGTTATCTATGAATTAAATCGCGAGGTACGGCTACAATACGACGAGGAAGACGAGGGCTTTTTTAGCGCTATTCGCAAGACTTTTACCGGGGATAAGGAAGATGAGCTTCCCTACGAACCGCGTCGCGATCGTTATCGTCAGGATTATCGTCCCAGTACACCGGGTTATCAAAGTGATTATCGACCCAATTATTCGGCTAATCAAGATAGTTATCGCCCCCGCAATCAGGACAATTACGACAATGGCCGCGATAGCGATTGGCAAAGTCCCCCCCCTTCGGAGGAAAAAAGTTATAACAATAGTAAAAGTAACCGCAGCGGCGGCAATCGTTCCCGCAATATTCCCCCCCAAAATAACTGGGATGATGAGGATGATGATTGGTTTTAAACAGTGATCAGTAAACAGTGATCAGTAAACAGTAAACAGTAATCAGTAAACAGTAATCAGTAAAAAGACAGTGGGAAACTACTATTTAATACTGCTCGCTTAATACATACTGCTCACTTAGAACTCAAATCTGATAACTGATAACTGATAACTGATAACTGATAACTGATAACTGATAACTGATAACTGATAACTGATAACTGAATATATGCCACAATTAGTTAATTATTATGATGTTTTAGGAGTATCTCGCACGGCTACTGGTGACGAGATCAAAAAGGCTTTTCGACGACTGGCGCGTCAATATCATCCTGATGTTAATCCGGGGGATAAATCGGCCGAAGAAAAGTTTAAAGATATTAATGAAGCTTATGATGTTCTCTCCGATGAAGAAAAACGGGTTGAGTATAATCGTTCCTTGACAGGAAATAAACGCCGCGGGATACGTCCGGGGGAAAAAGCGAATAGTAACGGTAATGGAAAAATCCCCCGTACAGAACAGGATTTATGGAAGTTTAGAGATTTTAATAACCTTAATACTAAGCGCGCTAAAATTGCCTCCTCTCCCCGTTTAACTCGTCGAGATGTGGAAGCAAAATTAACTTTACCTTTAGAGAAAGCCTATCAAGGTGGCAGACAAAGAATTCGTCTGGAAGATGGTAGATCAATAGAGGTTGATATGCCGGCAGCTATGATCGATGGTCAGAAAATTCGTCTCAAAGGTCAGGGTATTGAAGGGGGTGATTTATATTTAAAAATAACTATCGCTAGGCATCCTTTTTTTAGGATTCAAGGTTCTGATATTGTCTGTCAAGTACCGATTACTCCTAGCGAGGCAATTGTGGGCGGTTTTGTGGAAATTCCTACCATTGACGGGTTAGTTAAAATGATGATTCCTAAGGGAGTAAAAAGTGGTCAAAGATTACGTTTGGCTAACAAAGGTTATCCCACTTCCCAAGGAGAAAGGGGCGATCAATTAGTGGAAATTATATTAGTTAATCCTCCCAATCCTAGCCCTGAAGAATTAGAACTTTATCAAAAAATACGGGCGATTGAAACTTTTAACCCTCGTCAAGGTTTATAAAGATTATGCTAGGTGGGTTACGGCAAATTTGAAATTTTTTGTCAAAAACATAACTTGTTCTTGCCTAACCCACCCTACACCTAACCCTTAATTCCTGTCTTTTTATGATCAATATAATTGATACAATTAAACCTTTTTATCCTCTAGCTTTCAAGGCTATTCGGGGCAATTTAGAGGGAACACAAAAACAATTATTAAATACTCTCCAAAAAATCGATCGCTCGCGGGGGGAATTTTGGGGACAATGGTTAATCTCACAATTATCAGAATCCCTCAGTTTTAGCGATTCTCGCCTATCTCAAAGCCTCTGGGGGTTAAATTTCCCCAATCCCGTCGGATTGGCGGCAGGATTCGATAAAGACGGTTTAGGGGCAGGACTTTGGCATAATTTCGGCTTTGGTTTTGCCGAGGTGGGTGCTGTCACCCTAGAAGGGCAACCGGGCAACCCAAAACCGAGATTATTTCGTTTACCGGAAGATTTGGCCGGATTAAACCGTATGGGGGCAAATAACCTCGGTGCGCCGGTTCTAGCGGCAACTCTCCAACAATCTTGGCAACGACAACCCCGACAGATTCCCATCGGTATTAACCTCTGTAAATCGAAAAATACGCCCCTAGAAAAGGCCCCGGAGGACTATTTAGGCAGTTTTCGCTATTTATTCCCCCATGCCGATTATTTTGTCGTTAATGTTAGTTCTCCCAATACTCCCGGTTTGCGTTCCCTGCAAAGTGGTGAACAACTCGATAAAATCCTCCACATTTTACAAACAGAAAATCAAGGCAGAAAACCCCTATTAGTGAAAATTTCTCCCGATTTAGAATGGGAAGATATCAGAACAATTATTGACTTAGCTTTCTCCTATCAATTAGCTGGAATTGTCGCTACTAATACCACCACTAAACGCACGGGATTAAAAACTACAATTCTGCCTGAAACTGGTAAACCAATCACTGAAGAAGCAGGGGGAATTAGTGGGCAACCTTTGCGGGAACGTTCCACGGAAGTGATCCGTTTTATCTATCGGCAAACCCAAGGCAATTTACCGATAATTGGAGTGGGAGGCATTTTTTCTCTCGATGATGCTTGGGAGAAAATTACCGCTGGTGCGAGTTTATTACAGATTTATACCGGTTGGTTATACCAGGGTCCTTGGCTAGTATCAAATATTTTACAAGGATTAACAGAAAAATTAGAGGCTAATGGGTTGACTAATATTAATCAAGCGGTGGGTTGGCAAGCTAACCAAGAATGAGCTAATTTTCTCCGGTAATTAGCAATAATTTCGGAAAAATTAGCTGAAATGTTGTCTGTCACCTTTGGGGATAAGATAAGATAATTAGGATAACTACAATAGGACTAATCTAGAGACTACAACCAGAGACAAATTGATCGCCAAGTATTGAACTTCTTAACCAAACCACAATTCTATGTCAAAAAAATCATTTTTACCCGGTTGTTTAGTCGTCTTAGGACTAACAGCAGTAACCGCTGGAGGTGTCTATCTTTATCTACGAGGACAACTACCTTGGCAAAGATTCACCCCCTTAGAATCGGCAAAAGTTATCCCAGAAACTGCCTTTGCTAGTAGTTTTGTCTCCACGGATGCAAAAGCTTGGTCAGTGTTAGCTAAATATGGTACACCAGAATCACGAACTGCGGTTAGTCAAGGACTAGAAGAATTACAAAAAAATATCTTCACTGATAAGATTGATTATCAACGGGATATCGAACCTTGGATCGGTAGTATTAGCTTTGCTTTCCTTCCCGCAACTACCCCCGGACAAGCGAAATTATTAACGGTTATCGGTATCAAAGATAAAATTAAAGCATCGGAATTCCAGAAAAAACTAGGACAAGAAGTTAATCGCAAAACTAGCACCAGTGACTACAAAGGTATTACAATTACTGCTATAGATTGGCAGGATAACACCACCATTTATATTGCCGTTGCGGGGGATTTTTTGTTGATATCCTACGATAAAAAGGTGTTAGAAGCGGCGATCGATACCTACCGAGGACAGCCATCTTTTAGCAGTAAACCGGAAGTGAGAAAACTGCTTTCCCAATCCCTCAACCTCCCCAATACCCTAGCGACAATTTATATCGATGATTATGCCGCAATCTTGGGACCAGATGCTAATTTATCTCCCCAAAGTCGGCAAGAATTAGCAAAAATTCAAGATATTGTCGCGGGAGTGGGTGTCACCGATACGGGATTACAGTTACAAATGGTGGCTAAACTTGCCCCTGAAACTATTTCTACCCTACCTTCCCCTAGCAGAAATCAAGTTTTAAATTATTTACCCGGAGATACCATCGCACTTTGGAGTGGTAATAATCTTAAACAGGGATGGGAAGAAGCAGAAAAACAGTCCCAAACTAACCCAGAATTACAAGTTTTTCTGCGTCAGATCCGTGAGAATTTTCAGATGGCAACCCTTGACGCGGATAAAGAAGTTTTCAACTGGATGGATCGAGAATTTGCCTTTGGAATTATCCCCAACCAGCAAGCAGTGGGAGGGTTAGGTTTTGGGGGAATGATGATCTGGCAAACCGGCGATCAGAAAGCGGCAAAAACTACCCTCGATAAGTTAAATGAATTGGTGAAAACTGTTCCCTTTATCACCATAAAAAACAGTCAAATTTCTGGCCAAGATGTGACTGAATGGAAAGCGGAAGAACAAGCTATTTTAACCTATGCTTGGTCTAATAATGATACCCTAAAAATGACCGTCGGAATTCCCTATCAACCCCAACCGAATCAACCGATTAGCAAAAGTGAGAATTTCCAAGCATCGATCGCAAATTTGCCTAAAAATAATCTCGGTTATTTTTTCATCGATGTGGAGCAAATTATTGCTAAAGCAGGGGGAATTAATAATCTTCCAGCCACGGAATTAACCCCAGAAGCAAAGGCCTTTTTAGAATCGGTACGCGGGATCGGAATTACTGCCACTATGCCTGATAAAACCACCAGTAAAATTGATGTTTTATTTTCCCTGAAACAAACTCCCTAAAAAGTAACCGACTAGATAAAGCGATCCACAGAGAATTATCCGACTATCGACAGATTCTTGGATGGCTTTTTTTAGTCCTAAAAATACATCGGAACAAGTCTCTAGGTGAGATAATTCTGGACAAATTGAAGCCGCTAATTCCGCTAAGGTTTCAGGATTGGCACTGCTATGATCTGGGACAGGAACTAAATATAAACTATCGCCTTTTCTTAATAAAGCTTGGAATATTTCTCGATGATCTTTAGTCGATAAAATACCCATCACCCAGATAATTTTTGGAGCCTTTAAACTATCTACATACTGCCTTAAACCAATAGCAGCAGCAGGATTATGAGCGCCATCTATTAAAATTTCTCGCTGACACCAATTAACGGTTTGTAAACGTCCTAACCAGCGAGTTTTTGCCATTCCTTCTTGCACGACTTCATCGCTAATTTGCCAACCTTGCCGGCGTAAAATATTAACAACAGCGATCGCTATAGCCGAATTAGTTAATTGAAAATCTCCTGCTAAGGATAAAGGGTATTCTAAACCTTGATATTTAGCCCGATTATCGGCAATTTTTTCGGCAGCTTCTACCCATACCGTCGGACAATTTAACAGCTTGATTCTCTCCCTAACTACCCCCTGCGCTGATTCTGGTAATTGTCCGATAACTGCGGGACAATTCGCTTTTAATATCCCCGCTTTCTCCCCGGCAATATCGGCAACCGTCGGCCCTAAATTTTGCCAATGTTCCCGACTAATAGAAGTGATGACAGTAACCAAAGGTTGAGCGCAAACATTAGTCGCATCTAATCTTCCTCCTAAACCCACTTCCATCACGGCAATATCCACCTTTTCCTGAGCAAAATACAGCCAAGCAGCGGCAGTAATTACCTCAAATTGAGTAGGACTTTCCTGCTGGGGATCGATAAGCGATTGTATATATTTAAGCAGGTTTTCTAAAGTCGCGGTTTCAATATTTTCGCCATTAATAGAGATTCTTTCCGTCCAATCAATTAAATGGGGAGAAATATAACGTCCGACTTTGTAACCGGCGGTGCTGAGAATAGATGATAGATAGGCACAAACCGAACCTTTGCCATTAGTTCCCGTGACATGAATAATCGGAATTTTATCTTGGGGATTGCCTAAAATCTCCAGCAGATTTTTTATTCTTTCTAAACCGAGATTGACACCAAAACGCTGAAAAGGTTGCAGTAAAGAATCGATAGTCATGGTTAGCAAACTATAAATAGGGTTTGCGGCAAAAAGTTTTTCGGTGGGGGTAGGGTGTGGGGTGTGGGGTTTTACCGATTTTCATCTGCTCAATTACCTAATTTTCAGGGAAAAAGTACCTGAATTTTCCCCCTGATCACTCCCAGACGAGGCACTTTTGGATTTCAAAAAGGTCTAAAAGTTTTATCCAACAAGGTTTTTAGATTTATTCAGCAGACCCTAAATAAAGGAATCCGGCTAGGATCGATACTCCTACCGGCACGGATGACCCTTTCTCTGGGTGATAATGTCTAAAGTTTGACTAAAATGCTCGGTTCTTTTTGGATCGGTAAAACATCAAGAGAGTCAATATTAGCGCAGTATTTTAAATCTTCTTGACAGTGGAGACGCAAGAGGCGCTGACCGTGACTACAACTGTGGAACATTCCTAAAAGATCATTTTGCCATTGACGATAAAGAGCGATCGCGGCGATCACCTCATCATTCCCGATCGCCATTTGCCCCGATTGTTCTTGTAGCGCATCGGCGATCGCTCCAGCACAGGCCGTATCTTCCAGAGAATAACCCCCTTCCCAACCAGAGCCAACAATCCAGACGGTATCGGGCTGCCTATCCAATAAGTAATTAACCGCAGCTTGCCGATTGATCATGGCCGCAGTGATCACGATTGGGGATTCTTCCACTCTTTGCAGAGCGCGAGTGCCGTTAGTGGTACTGATAAACAGACGACGACCTTTCATTAAATCAGGGGTGCAATCGAGGGGAGAATTGCCCAGATCGCAGCCTTCTACTTTCGCGCCACCTCTTTCTCCTGCTCGGAGACGTTTTTCCGGTTGCCAGGTATCGCTCACCTGCATCAGGGTTTTCAGATCGCTGAAGGTTTGCACTGCTTCCGCACCGGCATTGAGGGCAGTGGCGATCGTGGTTGTCGCTCTTAAAACATCGATAACGACGGCGCAATCGGGTAGAGTATGGACGGGGGTAAGTTCGGGAGTATGATAAATGAAAACCTGCACGAGTTATACCAAGTAAAAAGTAAAAGGGGAAATAAGCTCAACATACCGCCGCTCGGCGTTGCGCTGGCAGAAGAAAGACAAGGCCGATTTTATCACGATGGATGTCAGCTAGTTAAGCTGTTCTTAATTCAAATTGCTGGTTGAGATCAGGCAAGGGGGGGGCTAATCTCAGAATAAGCGGTTTAAATACGTCTTAGCTTATCACTTGAAATACCCACGCGGATCACAAAATTGGCCAATTGTCAATAGGGTTTGAGATGCTCTCACCCCGGATCGATCGTCATGACTAAATGTTATAATTAATAATTATTATGCCTGCTAACCTCAAGATTCATGTCTGCTAAAGATCGTTTTCATGGTGCAGTGAGAAAAGGATTAGAAAAAGAGGGTTGGATCATTACGGATGACCCTTTAAGGATTGAAGTGGGTGATGTAGAAATGTATGTCGATTTAGGAGCAGAGCAACTGATAGCCGCAGAAAAAGACAATGAAAAGATAGCCGTTGAAATTAAAAGTTTTATCGGTAAATCCAGCATTTCAGAATTTCATACTGCCATTGGACAATTCTTTAATTATCGTGTTGCTTTAGAAGAAAAAGAACCTAAAAGACAGTTATATTTAGCTGTTCCCTTAGATATTTATTATAGTTTTTTTGAATTGCGATTTATTCAAACTGTCGTTAAAAGATTTCAAATTTACCTGATTATTTATGATCCGATTGGGGAGGTAATTGTCGAATGGAAAAATTAGCACAATATCGTCACTATGTCAAGCAAGTCATTACTGAATATTCTCAGATAGGTTCATCTAAAGATCCGATTGAACAACAATTGATTTTTGATACAGTTGGCGATCACTATCAATTGATGTATGTTGGCTGGAAAAATAGACGAAGATATCATGGTTGTGTTTTGCATCTCGATATTAAAAAGGGTAAAATCTGGATACAACATGATGGCACTGAGGTAGGAATTGCCAATGAATTAGTTAATTTAGGTGTTCCTAAAGAAGATATTGTTTTAGCCTTTCATGAACCCCTAGTCAGAGAATATACAGGGTTTGCGGTGGGTTAATCTTAATCCGAGAAAGTTGACAACATTATTGTCATAAGTAGGTAGGCGTTAAAAATTATCAGACACCCCCCTTATCAAGGGGGATCCCCCCGCCTATCGGCACCCCCCTTATCAAGGGGGGCAGGGGGGATCGAACCTAAAATCCATTTTTAATTTAATTATAACCAGCTACTTAAAATAGGTTCAACAGGAGAAAAATTTAGAAAGATTATCGAAAACAATTGACAAAAATCTCAGCAATGTCTGTCCGACGGCAATTGTTGAAACCACGGAAGTTAGCACTAACAATTAGTCAAAGCGCAAAATTCGCCTAACCTAATCATAGCTTAGGCGACAAACAGGATCAGCAAGAGACTTCGATTTTTTTACCTTGCTGATCTCTGTATTTCTTTGTTAACAAAACTTAACAATTATCGGCAAAATTTTGCTTGCTTTTGTCGGCAGATTTTGCGATAATATTTTTAAAGGATTTTATTCATAATGGAAATCCTTGCATCTAAAAAAATTTTGCACAGATTCCCATTACAAGAAAAGCATAGCGCAAGTCGCCGGCAAAGTCAAGTCCTTTCCCATTAATTATGGGTTGGCTGAAAAAGTAGGAGCGATCGCCGGTTAAGATACAAGGTTTTTGAGCCACCAGCTTGAAAATCTTGCAGCTGCTTGGCCAAACAGGCCCCTAAACCCCTTATCTCGTCTATATTTCACATTTATTCAGCCAACCCTACCTAAATCTCTGCTGAAGGTGGAGATCAAAGGCTGTTTTAAACTAATACTTTACTGCGATCATTAGAAGTATCCCCAAAAATTGCCCCTCGTCGAATCAAATCCTGTTTTTGTTCGGGGGTGATCCCCGTTGCATCGATGAAGATAGCGTTTTCAACTTTCGCCCCACTCAGGTCAGCCTTACTCAGGTCAGCCTCACTCAGGATAGCCCTTCTCAGGTTAGCCTCAATCAGGTTAGCGTAAATCAGTTTAGCCCCACTCAGTTTAGCCCATACTAGGTCAGCCCCCCATAGGTCAGCCCCACTTAGTTTAGCCTCACTCAAGTCAGCCCCTCTCAGTTTAGCCTCAATCAGGTTAGCCCTTATCAGGTTAGCCCCCCACAGGTCAGCCTCAATCAGTTTAGCCCTACTCAGGTTAGCCTCAATCAGGTTAGCCCCAATCAGGTCGGCCTCACTCAGGTTAGCCCCTCTCAGGTTAGCCCCCCACAGGTCAGCCTCACTTAGGTTAGCCCGTTCTAGGTTAGCCCGTTCTAGGTTAGCCCTTCTCAGGTCAGCCCCACTCAGGTCGGCCTTACTCAGGATAGCCTTACTCAGGTCAGCCCCACTCAGGTCAGCCCCACTCAGGTCAGCCTCTCTCAGCTTAATCCTTCTAAATCTTCTTATAATGCGCTGGAGGAAGTTAGGTTTTTTAATAGATTCAATTAGTTTATTGTTAATTTCTTTAGGCGCTTTATTCTTGACAATCAAGGGGTTTGCTGACGATTCTTCTGCCAGTTGCTTTGGTGATTCTGCTAAATTTTGTCCTATGATAGTAGATTTTAAATAGGTTATCTCATCTGCATTAACATCACCTGCTATGGTAAAAGCTAAACAATTATCTTCGGTAAATTGAACATTTTCAACTGTAATATCTCCCGAAATTTTGTTCAAGTCACCCGATTTGAATAGGGATTCAATTTTTTCTAAACTTTTTTGAGAACCCTTGAGAGTTAATTTGATACTACCTTGTTCTATGTCAGTTATTGTTATTTCCTGATCATCGGTTATTTTTCTTAAAAGTTCTAATAGCGTTAATATCTGTTTCTTTTTATTTTCAGAAGCAGTAAAAACCACAGCACCAGAAAATTTTCCGTCATAATTTGTGTTTTTTTGATTACATTCTGGTTGTAATTTCCATCGACTTAAAGCAGTAATCAGATTACTCTTTCCAATCTTTTCACCTGTTTGCTCTGACAAGATTTTAAATAAATCATAAGCCGCATTCTTGATTGACTGTTCTTCTTGCCTAATTTCTTCCGCTAGATCACGATATGTTTTATCATCAAAAACACCTTTTAATATTTTTGTTTCCACGTCCGTTAATCCCTTGTTTGTATGCTTTTTTTTCAGATCATTAACCAGCATTTCTAATTCAGTCCATGAAAGGGGTTTATTTTCAGTCATTTTTAGTTCATTTATCATCATTTTTTAAAGGTTGCAGGACTTAAGATTACTTTTCAGTACCCTGACAGTTTACTTGAGAGTACCTAAAAAAAGTACCATTTTCATGACTTTTGAGTAACGACAAATAATCAAATTTTTTTTAATCTAGAGATAGTTCACCCCCTAAGTAAAAGGATTGATGATTATGTATAAATATTGGTTAAAGTACAGAGAAGACGTTGTTAGTCTTGCCAAAATTATCAGCACCATATTTGCGATCGCATCATTTTTAGGCTTCTCTTTTCCAGAGAAATTTCAACCTACTCCCTGCCAACCGACGGCAATTGTTGAAACCACGGAAGTTAGCACTAACAATTAGTCAAAGCGCCAAATTCGCCTAACCTAATCATAGCTTAGGCGACAAACAAGATCGGCAAGAGACTTCGATTTTTTGACCTTGCTGATCTCTGTATTTCTTTGTTAACAAAACTTAACAGTTATCGGCAAAATTTCGCTTGCTTTTGTCGGCAGATTTTGCGATAATATTTTTAAAAGATTTTATTCATAATGCAAATCTTTGCATCTAAAAAAATTTTGCACAGATTCCCATTATAAGAAAAGCATAGCGCAAGTCGCCGGCAAAGTCAAGTCCTTTCCCATTACTTATGGGTTGGCTGAAAAAGTAAGGGCGATCGCCGGTTAAGATACAAGGTTTTTGAGCCACCAGCTTGAAAATCTTGCAGCTGCTTGGTCAAACAGGCTGCCAAACCCCTTATCTCGTCTATATTTCACATTTATTCAGCCAACCCCACCTAAATCTCTGCTGAAGGTGGAGATCAAAGGCTGTTTTAAACTAATACTTTACTGCGATCGTTAGAAGTATCCCCAAAAATTGCCCCTCGTCGAATCAAATCCTGTTTTTGTTCGGGGGTGATCCCCGTTGCATCGATGAAGATAGCGTTTTCAACTTTCGCCCCACTCAGGTCAGCCTTACTCAGGTTAGCCCCACTCAGGTCAGCCTTACTCAGGTTAGCCCCACTCAGGTTAGCCCCACTCAGGTTAGCCCCACTCAGGTTAGCCCCCCACAGAATAGCCCCTCTCAGGTTAGCCTTACTCAGGATAGCACCAATCAGGTTAGCCCCACTCATGAAAGCCCAACTCAGGTTAGCCTTACTCAGGTTAGCCCTTCTCAGGTTAGCCCCGCTCAGTTTAGCCTTACTCAGTTTAGCCCAACTCAGGTTAGCCTTACTCAGGTTAGCCTTATTCAGGTTAGCCCCGCTCAGTTTAGCCCCACTCAGGTCAGCATCAATCAGGTCAGCCCTTCTCAAGAAAGCCCAACTCAGGTCAGCCTCAATCAGGTCAGCCCAACTCAGGAAAGCCCAACTCAGGTTAGCCCTTCTCAGGTTAGCCCCACTCAGGTCAGCCCCACTTAGAATAGCCCCACTCAGAATAGCCCCACTCAAATCAACTTTATATAGAGTTTTCTTATCGATTGTTCCCTCTCGAATTGCCTTAATTAATTCGGCTTTTTCAATAACTTTTGCATCTGTAGTGAACTCTGCTTTTTTGACGATAATTTCGGGTATATCGTCTGATTTAAGTTCATTGAGAAGGGCTTGCAATTCCCCCGATTGATGTAAATCTGCTAGGTGCTTTAAGCCCTCTTCTGAACCTTCTAAAAATAGCCGAATACTGCCTTTAAGTTTCATAATAGGCTTGATCGTGTTGTCTCTGGCAGTTTCTTGAAGAAAGCTGATAATTTTATCAATTTTCTCTGGTGTCAGGTCGTCTATCCCTACCTCCATAACTAATTCAAGAACTTTATTTGATTGCTGAGGTTGCGGTTTATTGTTATGATCAAATATCTGAGAATTATCTCTATACCTTGCCAAAGCAGTAATCAGATTAGTCTTTCCAATCTTTTCACCTGTTTGCTCTGACAATATTTTAAATAAACTAGAAGCCGCATTCTTGATTGACTGTTCTTCTGTCCTAATTTCAATTTCTTTTGCTAGATCACGATATGTTTTATTCTCAAAAATACCTTTTAATATTTTTGTCTCCACGTCCGTTAATCGCTTTTTTGTATGCTTTTTTTTCAGATCATTAACCAGCATTTCTAATTCAGTCCATGAAATGGTTTTAGTTTCAGTCATTTTTAGTTCATTTATCATCATTGTTTAAGGGTTGCAGGACTTAAGATTACTTTTCAGTACCCTGTCAGGTTACTTGAGAGTACCTAAAAAAAAGTACCATTTTTAGGACTTTTGAGTAACGACAAATAATCAGAATTTTTTTAATCTAAAGATAGTTCACCTCCTAAGTAAAAGGATTGATGATTATGTATAAATATTGGTTAAAGTACAGAGAAGACGTTGT
Organism: Microcystis sp. LE19-41.2A; assembly: GCF_027530405.1. Taxonomy (NCBI): domain Bacteria; kingdom Bacillati; phylum Cyanobacteriota; class Cyanophyceae; order Chroococcales; family Microcystaceae; genus Microcystis; species Microcystis sp. LE19-41.2A. The sequence goes on from NZ_JAPZQJ010000107.1 coordinate 14,415, forward strand.
TAGTCTTGCCAAAATTATCAGCACCATATTTGCGATCGCATCATTTTTAGGCTTCTCTTTTCCAGAGAAATTTCAACCCACTCCCTGCCAACCGACGGCAATTGCTGAAACCACGGAAGTTAGCACTAACAATTAGTCAAAGCGCAAAATTCGCCTAACCTAATCATAAGGTTAAGCGACAAACAGGATCAGCAAGAGATTTCGATTTTTTTATCTTGCTGATCTCTGTATTTCTTGGTTAACAAAACTTAACAATTATCGGCAAAATTTCGCTTGCTTTTGTCGGCAGATTTTGCGATAATATTTTTAAAAGATTTTATTCATAATGGAAATCTTTGCGTCTAAAAAATTTTTGCACAGATTCCCATTATAAAAAAAGCATAGCGCAAGTCGCCGGCAAAGTCAAGTCCTTCCCCATTACTTATGGGTGGGAATTTCCAGGAATCAAAAAAGGGGGTTAGTGGGGAGTCAGACCAAATATAGGTTACACTTCATCTTTAATGAGAAACGCTGTCATTCTTTGTAGGGAATATGACTAGACAAACCGCTAATCTCGGACAAACAGGAATTGCCGTCAGTGCCTTGGGAATCGGGACTTGGGCATGGGGAGATAAACTATTCTGGAACTATGGCAAGGAATACGGAGCTAGTCAGGTAGAGGAGGCCTTTAAAGCGGCAGTAGAAGCAGGAATCACCTTTTTTGACACTGCCGAAGTCTATGGACTGGGGGAATCGGAACGACTCTTAGGAAAATTTACCCAACAGACCGATATTCCCATCGATATTGCCAGCAAATTTGCCCCCGTACCGTGGCGATTGGGGGCGAATGCGGTTCATAATGCCATTACCGAGAGCTTAAACCGTCTAAAAACCGATAAAATTGCCCTTTACCAAGTACATTGGCCCTTCACCTTCCTAATTAGCCAAGAAACCCTAATGAATGCCCTAGGGGAAGAAGTAAAACGCGGCCGCATTGGTGCAGTGGGTGTAAGTAATTATTCCGCCGAGCAAATGCGTCAAGCAAGCCAGATTTTGGCGAAAAAAGAGGTTCCCTTAGCGGTCAATCAGGTGCAGTATTCGCTTTTGTATCGCAAAATAGAAACTAAGGGAATTTTAGCCACGGCCAAGGAATTAGGTGTCACCATCCTCGCCTACAGCCCCCTCGCTCAAGGACTACTGACGGGTAAATATAGCCCAGAAAGCCAGAATTTGCCCGATGGAGCCAGAAAAGTTGACCCACGGTTCAAAAAAGAAGGTTTGGAGAAAATAGCCCCAATTTTAAGGGTAATGCAAGAATTGGGCGAAAAATACCAAAAAACCCCCGCACAAGTCGCCCTCAATTGGTTAATCGCCCAAGGGGATGTGATTCCCATTCCGGGGGCAAAAACCGCGGCCCAAGCGAGGGAAAATGCCGGGGCGTTAGGATGGAGTTTAGAAGCGCGAGAGGTGACGCAATTAGAACAGATGAGCCGGCCTTGGCTGTAAAAATCAAAACTTTTGATTTTTGATCACCATTCTGGAAAAAGTCTCTAACTTTTTGGTGATCAAGATTAAAACAGGCTACAATCTTTGCATACTGCTGTACTACTTAAGAAAACTGGGGAGAAAATTAATGGCGACAATGACAAGTAATCCCGATCGAGATAAAGCCTTGGGTTTAGTCTTAAATCAAATCGAGCGCAACTTTGGCAAAGGTTCGATTATGCGTTTGGGAGACGCAACCCGGATGCGGGTGGAAACCGTGCCTAGTGGTGCTTTAACCCTAGATATGGCTTTGGGTGGCGGTTTACCAAAAGGCCGCATCGTCGAAATTTACGGGCCAGAAAGTTCTGGAAAAACCACTTTAGCCCTCCATGCGATCGCAGAAGTGCAGAAAGCTGGGGGAGTGGCGGCCTTTGTCGATGCGGAACACGCTTTAGATCCCACCTATTCGGAAGATTTAGGGGTAGATATCAATAATTTACTGGTGGCACAACCGGATACGGGGGAGGCTGCCTTAGAAATAGTTGACCAGTTAGTGCGTTCTTCGGCCGTGGATATCGTTGTCATCGACTCGGTGGCCGCTTTAGTGCCGCGGGCGGAAATTGAAGGGGAAATGGGGGATAATCAGGTGGGTTTGCAGGCCCGTTTGATGAGTAAAGCCCTGCGAAAAATTGCTGGTAATATTGGTAAATCCGGTTGTGTGGTGATTTTCCTCAACCAACTGCGGCAAAAAATCGGTGTCACCTACGGCAATCCTGAAGTGACCACCGGAGGAACGGCCTTAAAATTTTATGCCTCGGTGCGTTTAGATATCCGTCGCATTCAAACTTTGAAAAAAGGCACGGAAGGGGAATACGGAATTCGGGCTAAAGTTAAGGTGGCTAAAAATAAAGTTGCGCCTCCTTTCCGGATTGCTGAATTTGATATTATCTTCGGTAAAGGCATTTCCCAAGTGGGTTGTATGCTCGATATCGCCGAACAAACTAACGTAGTTACTCGTAAAGGGGCATGGTATAGCTATAATGGCGAAAATATTGCCCAGGGTCGCGATAATGCCGTTAAATATCTCGAAGAAAAGCCAGAAGTAGCGGCGGAAATTGAGAAGTTATTGCGGGATAAATTAGACATGGGTTCGGTTCCTTTCCCCACGGAACCTGCCGACGAGGACGATGAGGACGATCTGGAACCAGAAATCTAAAAGAAGAGGGTTTTAGGTCTTGGTTATCCCCCTATTTTGGGGGATTTTTTAGCTTCAGAATCGATAGATTTAGCGGCTTCTAACCATGATTGTAAACCTTTTTTAGTCGGTGTTCCTTTAGTGGTAAAAGTCCATAGATCTCGTTTATGTTGGGGTCCGTAGCTGATATGAATCGGGCGATTAATTCCGTAAAAATAGAGAGAATCAAAGGGTAATTTTTGGGTTAAAATCCAATCTATCAGGCGATCGCTAGTTAAATCGATAATCCGAAAATCACAGGCTGCCCCCAATCGCTGACAATAATATTGACCTTTTTGATTAATTTCGTGGGCGCAATGTTGATCACGACTGGGATCGATTCTACCGTTTTTTAAGCCGGTGATCGGGTCTTTTTTTTGGAGAAATTTTCTCAGATCATTGGAACAAAATCCATAGGTTAATTGAAATTTTTCTCGACCAAAATTATCAATAATTGGATCGATAATAAAGTGAGCGAGATTTTGCCAAGCGGTTATCGTTGCGGTATTTTTTGGGTAGGGATCGATTTGCGCTGCGTACTTTTGATAGGTTTGGGAACAGGTAGATAATTCTTCTAGGGTTAAATATTTACCAATTAACATAATCAGTTATCAGTTTTTAGCTAGATCCTATCACCAGATTTAGCTATTTTGCCAAAGCTGCTTTTTTGCGACCATAATAAACAGCGACAAAAGCGCTGACATACATCCATAAACTATAGACCATTGCGGGAATGGCTAGATCGGGATTCTTTAATAAACCGGCAGTGATAGCAATAGCTAAAGTGCCGCTTTGAATACCCACTTCAATTGCAATACAAATTCTTTGGGGAATAGTTAATTGAAATAAACGACCACTGAAAAAGCCAATTAGGGAAGCAATCGTATTTAAAATGATCACTGCGATGCCAGTTTGAGCGATAAATAAAGGTAAACGTTGCCATTCTCTCAGGATTAATAAGAAGATAATAACCGCTAGAAAAATCACGGCTAAACGATTAGTTATCGGTTCCAGACTTTTGGCCAGTAAAGGGAAGTAATGGCGGATAGTCATACCCATAACCAGGGGTAAAACTATAATCAAAAATATCTGCCCCATAGTGGAACCAATGGGTAGGGAGATGGCGGCACTTTCACCCATAAAATGCTGGAGAATGAAACTAGCTAAAAAAGGTATTGTGAAAATGGTGATGATGCTGCTAAAAGCGGTTAAAGTAACAGAAAGGGCCACATCTCCCTTAGCTAAATAGGTTAAAACATTGGAGGAAGGGCCGCTGGGGCAAATGGCGACAATCATTAAACCGACGGCAATTTCTGGCCGGAGAGGCAAAAGAGAAACAATAATAAAGCCGACGATCGGTAGAATAATAATTTGATTGACTAAACCGATCAGGACTGCTTTGGGATAACGGGTGATACGCTGAAAATCGGCGAGAATTAATCCCAATCCCATGCCTAACATTAAAACGCCTAGGCCAACGGGTAAGAGGATATTAGTAAAAAAGTCGGCTTGCATGGGATAAAAGCGGAGAAGATGAGCTTATTTTCCCATAAATTGACTGGTTTATTCGTGTCCCTAGTTACCGATTTTGCTGACTAAAAAACCCCCAGTGTGCAGGGGAGATTAAATTGTGGGAGAAATCCAAACCTTGGGGATTTTAGTCCAGTTTCCCTTCCCGCTCCGGGATGATATCCCCGTCCTACTTCAGTTGCTTGGTGACAACCATGGGATCACAGCTAGGGAACTGACGATGCGACTGCCACTTTCGACATCAGCAATGCCTAGGGAATGTTGCCGCAGGACTTCCATCAAAAATAACGAGGGCAAATTTTCCTTCTAAATCCCGCAGTCCTTGAATTCCTTTCTGTTGATAAATTGCTAGGGCGATCAAGGTGGTAGATTTTTGGTGAACGATAGGTGAGTTTTTGCGGTGTTTTCCCTTCTAGATCGAGGGGCAGTTTTCTGTCATCTAAGTTGTGTGTAAACATAGCAACCCTCCAGATCTCTACAGTTCTATTGTACCTTTATCCCTGGTTCGAGTGCCGGGGACTGTAATAATGTGTATTATTCGTCAGAGAAGACTGAACCGTTGTTTGTTTTAAATGTAGTCGCAAGTGTGAGCGGATTAATTTTCCTGAGCTTGTTCACCGATTCCCTCACCACGATTACCGGTTTACTCTTTGCTTCTTTGCGCGATCGAGTTCGAGGATTTCTCTAGGGTAAAGTAATTGATAAAGTAGCTAATTTCCCCGATATCACTCTCTTTGATAATCCCGATGGATTGAACTTAATTAAGTTAAGGGAAAAAGGGTTAAATCCTCTAAAATAATTATCCTGAGAATTGGTCATTTTTGAGAAACCGACTGCCTCCCCTGCTGCTAATGCAGAATAGGAAATCTAGCAAATGTTTCGCACTTTAGCCACCGATAAAATAACCATAGTAATTAGTCATCGATTAGCTCTTTGTCAAGCGGAACTGATGAGCAAACGAGGACAATATCACCCTAATAGTTATCAATCTAAAAAACCCGGTGTGCAAGGGAGGTTAAATTGTCGGAGAAATCCAATCATGAGGATTTTAGTCCAGTTTCCCTCTCTCGCTCCGGAGTGAGAGAATAGTCAAACTTAGTTTTTTTGTCCCGATCGAGAGTATTTTCTGAGATATATCATTGTCGATCTAGGGATAAAAAACAGTAATTTCGCCCGATATAACCTTTTATTTGCCCCTATGACTGTCAAAATCGCTCTTAACCCCAATCAAATCCAAAATCTCGATCTCTTATCTTTAGAGACTATTATTCAAGATTATCAGTCCCGAACAGCGATCGCAGAACTGGAACAAGCTCTACAATTAGAGATAGATTATCCTCGTGCGGAGGGTGATATGCGGGAATTATCAGAGATACCAGAAGTCAGGCTGTGGTTTCTGCGTTTAGATGCGGTTTATCCCTGGTTAATCTTTATTCTTGACCCAAAACAGGGAGAAATCGCCCGTTATGCTGCTATGTTGGTCCCCCATCAATTCCATCGCGGGGAAGGAATTCAATATAATCCCGAAGCTTTAGAGATTTTTGTGATGCAAAAACTCTTTATTTTGTCTGATTGGCTGAAAAGTCAGCAAATTCCTGCTTTATCTCGCTTAAAATTTTTCGCTCAACAGTTTGGTTACGATATCGACGAGGAATTTCTCTCTAGTCTCTAAAAGCCTCCTGCGCTGACTAGATAAGGTATTTTTAATATATGGCAAGCTACTGTCTCGCCCAATTTAGCGCCACCAATACCCCTATCAGAGAATCATGGATACAAAATCCTTTAAACGTACCCTACAGCAATCGGATAACTATAACCGCAAGGGATTCGGTCATAAAGAGGAAGTAATGGATGCGATGACCAATGAGTATCAAAGCGACCTGATCCAAGAAATTCGTGAAAATAATTATCGTTTACAACGGGGGGACGTGACGATCTATCTCGCTCAAGCTTTTGGTTTTTGTTGGGGGGTAGAACGCGCTGTCGCCATGGCCTACGAAACTCGTCAACATTTTCCCCTGGAACGTATCTGGATTACTAACGAAATTATTCACAATCCCTCGGTTAATCAGCGTCTGCGCTCCATGGCCGTGGGTTTTATTCCGGTCGAAAATGGCCAAAAAGACTTTACTGTGGTGGAATCGGGGGATGTGGTGATTTTACCTGCTTTTGGGGCCAGTGTCTCGGAAATGCAAATACTTAACGATAAGGGTTGCATGATTGTGGACACCACTTGTCCCTGGGTTTCTAAGGTGTGGAATTCCGTGGAAAAGCACAAAAAAAGCGACCACACTTCGATTATTCACGGCAAATATAATCACGAAGAAACGATCGCCACTAGCTCTTTTGCTGGCACTTATCTGATCGTTTTAAATTTGGATCAAGCTAATTATGTCGCTAATTATATTCTCCACGGTGGCGATAAAAATGAGTTCTTAGAGAAGTTTAAAAATGCCCATTCCCAGGGTTTCGATCCCGATCGCGATCTAGATTATATCGGTATTGCCAATCAAACCACGATGCTGAAAAGTGAAACGGAGGAAATTGGCAAACTCTTCGAGCATACTATGTTGAGAAAGTACGGACCGATCAATTTTAAAGATCATTTCATGAGTTTTAATACCATCTGTGATGCCACTCAAGAGCGTCAAGATGCCATGTTTGAACTGGTGAAAGAACCGCTTTCTTTAATGGTGGTAATTGGCGGTTATAATTCCTCTAATACGACTCACCTACAGGAAATAGCGATCGAGCGTGCCATTCCCTCCTATCATATCGATAGTGCCGAGCGCATTCTCCCCGGTAATCGCATCGAACATAAACCTTTAGGGGACGATTTAATGATCACCGATAACTGGTTAAATGAGGGAAAAATTATCGTCGGAGTGACTTCTGGCGCTTCCACTCCTGATAAGGTGGTAGAAGAGGTGATCGAGAAAATTTTTGCGTTCAAATCTTCTTTAGTCCCCGGTTAATTAGCCTAGGTGTGTTAGCCTTTAGCAATGGCTGCATCTCATAGCAAAAATAGGAGATGCAGCTGATATTTTTCTCAGTGGGATTGCTCAGAAACTAACTAGGGTCTGCTGAAAAAGTTTTTCATGGGGACAGGGTGTGGGGTGTGGGGTGTGGGGTGTGGGGTGTGGGGAGAAACAATTCATAACTTGAGAGTTAATCACACTATTAAAAAGGGATTTGGTATCAGATTTATTCAGCAAACCCTACAACCTTTCTCGTAAAGGTGAAGCATACAGTAATCCTTGCTAATCAAGTGTTTTAGACGCAAGAACGAACCTCATCTATCTGAGAAACGCTGTAACTACCGCAATCTTGACATTGACGTTAGAACCGTTCGGCTCTTCTCGTAAGAGCCAATATTTTCCTAAAAACGGCGGGTTTTATCGATTCCGTAGATAATTCCCGTCACCATGGAAGAGAGAATTAATAACAAAATTAATCCTCCGGGTAAAAAAGATAATATTCCCATGCCGCGCAATATATAAACTAACACGGTCACTAATAGGAAACCGAAAAAAAGAGACTTTAAATAACTAGAGCGCATTTACTTAGATTAACAGTTCCTCTTGACTTAAGTTTAACTTTTCGACAATCATTGCTAGGATTTTTTCTTCCCTTTTTCCGTTACTGATAGATTCCAGTAACCGGCAATTGAGGATAATTTTTTCCCCGTTGGATAAGGTTAAAATAATCCGTCGGTAATTAGGCCCCAAAAAGCCTTTGTACTCTTCTACTTTTGCCTCAACAATTCTCTCTAGAAGATAATCACTTTCACTTCTAAAAGTTAAATGTTGTCGCCTACGGGTTAGGGTAGCGGTACCCTGATTAAAGACATAACTCTCCCAATAGCTGACATCATAAAGTAATAACAGACCTGACAATAAGCATAACATACCCCAGAGATAATAGGGATAATTATGGTGGTGTTCTAGCAGTGCTGACAAGGTATCTAGGGGACTTTTGGCAATAATTTCCTGAGCTTGATATCTATTCACAAAACTCTCAAATCGAGTTTTAAAATCACTAGCTGACTGCACATCCCGAAAATTTTCGATGTAGAGATAGTTATTTCTCCCGACCAATAAAACCGTGTTATTAACAGTTTTTTTCTGCTCAACACTGATAAAAACTTCTTGATAGACAGCCGTAGCTTTAATGTGAGTTAAAGAAAAATTTTCCCGACTAGAAACAGGAAAATTATACTCTTGGACATATTGACAATCTATTCTTTTTGTGCCTAACCTCATGCAGTTGAGATAAGCGCGCTGGAAAGAAACCACATAGGCTAAAAACAGCAAAGGAAACCCAGCCAGAAAAAACCCCAGAAAAGGACGATATTTAGGAGCCTTATTCTCTAATAAGAGTGTAGTCAGCGTTTTTTGCTTAACTCGCATGGGAAACCCTACAGGTACTTTGTTCTAATTGTACTACAGCTTTTTTCAGCATCCTTCTCAGGATCGATTTATTTAATCTGCTGACGGGGAAAATTGTAATGATTATTCACGAAAATCTGACATCGGTCTCTAGACTGCCTCTATCTTGACCTTTTTTGTTCTGGTTTGCCACGGTAAAACCCTGTTTATCGAGTTTTTGTAAAGCTTTGGTGGTTTTTTGTTTATTGTTTGTATTTAAAGTAAATGTATAAACAAAGCTGTTTTTATAAGTTTTTATGACTTTAAAAAACTTTATAAGCTCTAAAAGATTATTTATATAATTTTTAAGCGTTCAATCTCACTCTAGCTATAGCAGATAAAAATTGAGCCTCTTTCCAAGGGGTGGGGAGATGGTCAATAATTGGGATCAAAGCACTGATAAACAAACTCACCATTCAAGCGCACATTTAGGAGAACTTCCATGCCTTTAACACTCGCAGTCTACGGAAAAGGTGGCATCGGTAAATCGACAACAAGCTGTAATATTTCGGCCGCTTTAGCCAAAAGAGGCAAAAAAGTCCTACAAATAGGCTGTGACCCCAAGCATGATAGCACCTTCACCCTGACAGGCTTTCTGATTCCCACAATCATCGATACCCTGCAAGAAAAAGATTTTCACTACGAAGACATCTGGCCCGAAGACGTTATCTATGACGGTTACGGTGGTGTCAAATGCGTGGAAGCGGGGGGGCCTCCGGCCGGTGCCGGTTGTGGCGGTTACGTCGTCGGCGAAACGGTGAAATTATTAAAAGAATTGAACGCTTTTGATGAATTTGACGTGATTTTGTTCGATGTTTTGGGGGATGTGGTTTGTGGAGGATTTGCCGCACCCTTAAATTACGCCGATTACTGCATAATTGTCACAGATAACGGCTTTGATGCTCTTTTTGCCGCCAATCGCATCGCTGCTTCCGTCCGCGAAAAAGCGCGCACTCATCCCCTGCGACTAGCCGGATTAATTGGTAATCGCACCTCAAAACGCGATTTAATTAATAAATATGTAGATCATGTTCCCATGCCAGTGTTAGAAGTTTTACCCTTAATTGAAGATATTCGCGTCTCCAGAGTTAAAGGTCAAACTCTCTTTGAAATGGCCGACAAAGATCCGATGTTAAGTTACGTTTGTGACTATTATCTCAACATTGCCGATCAGATTTTAGCCAAACCAGAAGGAGTTATTCCCAAAGAATCTGCCGACCGGGAATTATTCACTTTATTATCGGATTTCTATCTTAATGCCGATAAACCGAAAGTTAACGCCGAGGAAGAATTAGACCTGATGATGGTTTAGATTATTTTGTCGGGTGGGTTAGGGACAGCGTAACCCACCAATAACCACCAATAAACTCTTTTTCTGGGTGGGTTACGGCGAAGAATTAACTTATTAGTTAATAGCCTAACTTATCGTCACCTAACCCACCCTACCCACGAATTTTATCGAGGACTTGATAATGATCATTTTTTCCTCTCATTGGGAATTCTAATAGGGAAAACATCATTATTCAGTCAAGGGGACAAAATGAGCAACTTTGAGGAATTAAAAGCCAGCTTACCGCGGCAATGGTTAGATTACTACCAAAATAATCAAGCTTGGATTAAGTGTTTAATGGATTCTAGAGGCTGGTGGCGAAAAACTCCCGACGGTGGTAAACGTCCCAGTGCTGACATAATTATAGCGGCAGCAACAGCTTTAGAACCTAAGTTATCAGTGTGGATGTATCCCTTTTGTCAACTTAGTTCCGATGGGGACAAACTGGTAGAAGTCTTAGGACTAAATTTTGATTCTGAAAAAAAGGAGTTGGAAAAATCGGAAAAAGAATTACTGATTTCTAATTCGCACACTGAATATCTCAACGGATTCCGAGAAAAACAATTATCAGTCGAAAAAAACAAAGTAATTATTTTTGAGGAATTGCTAAAAATCTTACCAGATAAATGGTTAGATTACTACCAAAATAATCAACCGTGGATTAAGTCTTTAACGGATTCTAAAGATTCGTGGCGAAAAACTCCCGACGGTGGTAAACGTCCTAGTGCTGACATCATTATAGGTGCGATTACCGTTTTAGAATCTCAATTATCAGTGTGGATGTATCCCTTTTGTCAACTTAGTTCCGATGGCGACAAACTGCTAGAAGTTTTAGGATTAAATTTTGATCCTGAGAAGAAACAACTAGAAAAGAAAGAAAGAGAATTAAGTAATTCTTTATATCCTAATGAGGATCCTGTACTGCAAAAAATCCGCCAAGAGTTACAACGAGAAAACCTAAATAAACCAAGTTAAAGGAGAACCAAACAAAATGACCGCCACTCAAGAACCGAGCGCTTTACAATTTGATTGTGAAACCGGCAACTATCACACCTTTTGTCCAATTAGCTGTGTTGCTTGGTTATACCAAAAAATCGAAGATAGTTTCTTCCTTGTTATCGGCACAAAAACCTGTGGTTACTTCCTGCAAAATGCCATGGGTGTCATGATTTTCGCCGAACCACGTTATGCCATGGCTGAATTAGAAGAAGGGGATATTTCCGCTCAACTAAAAGACTACGAAGAATTAAAACGCCTCTGCTTACAAATTAAACGAGATAGAAACCCTAGCGTTATCGTTTTTATCGGTACTTGTACCACCGAAATCATCAAAATGGACTTGGAAGGATTAGCACCAAAACTGGAGTCAGAAATCGGTATTCCTATCGTGACAGCGCGCGCTAATGGTTTAGATTATGCCTTTACCCAAGGGGAAGATACCGTCCTCGCTTCTATGGTGCATAAATGTCCCGAAAAAGTTAAGCACGAAGATGAAAAAGAAGAACGGAATGCCATCCAGAAACTCTTAACTTTTGGACGTAAAAAAGAAGAAATTAAACAGGAAGAATCGGAATATAAAGACCATCCTCCTTTAGTTTTATTTGGTTCTGTTCCCGACCCGATTGTGACCAATTTAACCCTAGAATTGAAAAAACAAGGAGTTAAAATTGATGGTTGGTTGCCTGCCAAACGTTTTACTGAATTACCGGTAATTGAAGAAGGTTATTATGTCGCTGGTGTCAATCCTTTTCTATCACGAACTGCCACCACTTTAATGCGTCGTCGTAAGTGTAAATTAATTGGCGCACCCTTTCCCATCGGTCCGGATGGAACCCGCGCTTGGATAGAAAAAATCTGTTCTGTTTTGGGAGTACAACCGCAGGGATTAGAAGAAAGAGAGGCAAAAATTTGGGAAAGTTTAGAGGATTATCTGCAACTTGTGCGCGGTAAATCGGTCTTCTTTATGGGGGATAATTTACTAGAAATTTCCCTGGCACGTTTCCTAATTCGTTGCGGGATGACTTGTGATGAAATCGGTATTCCCTACATGGATAAACGCTACCAAGCAGCCGAATTAGCATTACTAGAAAAAACCTGTAATGATATGGGTGTTCCCATCCCGAAAATCATCGAAAAACCTGATAACTACAATCAGATTCAGCGCATTTACGAGTTAAAACCCGATTTAGTGATTACAGGAATGGCCCATGCAAATCCCTTAGAAGCGCGGGGAATTAACACTAAATGGTCGGTAGAATTTACTTTTGCTCAAATTCATGGTTTTACCAATGCGCGAGATATTTTAGAATTAGCTACTCGTCCCCTGCGTCGCAACAATAACCTCAAGGAATTGGGTTGGGATAAGTTAGTTAAAGAGTCAGCAAAAGTGTAAATTTGTTGTCAAAAGTGTACAATTCTTAGGTAAGGGAAATCAATTCCTTACCTTTTTTCCTGTGATTGTTTGCCGATTCTGAGGATAATTCTTGTTCAAATGCTCAACAAGTGCATAAAATAAAAGTATCGTCTCCTTTGTTCCTTAGAGACTGTTAGGGTTAATATGCAATGCTCATCGGATTTAGTGTCGGCAATTATCGCTCTTTTAAAGATGTAGTCACTCTCAGTATGGTAGCTGCAGAGGAGGCCTACGGTAATGATGAGCTTGATAAAAATAATGTTTTTAAGGTTAATCAACAAATTAGTTTACTGAAAAGTGCCGCTATTTATGGAGCAAATGCCAGTGGTAAGAGTAATTTAATTCTGGCATTCAATTTTATGCGACGGTTTGTCATGAATTCTGCAAAATTACAAATCACTGACAAAATAGATGTGGAAGACTTTAGATTAAGTACCGAAACTGTTGATAAACCATCCTTTTTTGAAATAGTTTTTCAGCTAAAAAATAAAACTTATAGATATGGATTTGAAGTAACTCAAAAGCGAGTAGTTTCCGAATGGTTATTTTGTACGCCCAGAAGTCGTGAAACTAAAATTTTTAATCGGCAAGACGATAAAATAGAATATAGCAAAAATATTGAACAAGGTAATATACTAAGAGGATTGACCAAAAAAAATACTCTGTTTTTATCACTAGCGGCTCAATTTAATAATTCTCTAGCGGTGGAAATTGTCTCTTGGTTTAGTCACTTAGGTGTTGTGTCTGGGTTAAATGTGGAATTATTAAAAGAGATTACGCTTGAGTATCTTTCTGATAGACAAGATTTGATTGATGATGTGACTAAGTTAATTAAAAAATTAGATTTAAGTATTGACAATCTCAACCTAGAAACAGAAACGAGAAAATTTTCCTTAGACAGTCTCCCGCAAGATTTACCGGATGTTGTCAGAAATATCATCAGTCACTCTAGCGGTGAAATAAAGTCCGCTACCATAAAAACCTATCATCCAAAGTATGACTCAACAGGTAAAATGATTGAGTTAGAAATTTTTGATATGGACAATCATGAATCTGATGGAACTAAAAAGATTTTGGCTCTGTCAGCACCGATTTTAGACACTTTGCAAAGAGGGGAAGTTTTAGTAATTGATGAATTGGATGCCAGACTTCATCCTTTAATGACTAGAAGTATAATCGAATTATTTAATTCTCAGAAAACTAATCCCAAAAATGCTCAACTTATTTTTACTACTCACGATATTAATTTACTTAGTCATAAATTTTTAAGGAGGGATCAAATTTGGTTTACCGAAAAAAATCATCAAGGAGCAACAGATTTATATTCTTTGGTGGAATTTGCTGATATTAATAATAATAATACATTTGAAAAAGATTATATTCAAGGTCGTTATGGAGCAATACCTTTTATTGGTGATTTAAGTACAATTATTGGTAATTAGTATGAGTAACAACAGGAATACTTCTGATTATTTGCGTCGCCAAACTAAGACTAGAGAAACAAGAAAAAGATTTTTAATTGTTTGCGAGGGAGAAAAAACTGAAGTTAACTATTTTAAGGCTTTTACTGTTCCTAAGAAAATTGAAGTTAGGGTGAAAGGTGAAGGTAAAAATAGCTTGAGTTTAGTAGAAAAAGCTATTAAGATGATAGATAATCTAAAAAAAGATGACTCATTTGATCAAATCTGGTGCGTTTTTGATAAAGATAACTGTTCTAAAGAGCAATTTAATCAAGCAGAAAGACTGGCTAAAGAAAACAATATCAAGATTGCCTATTCTAATGAAGCTTTTGAAATTTGGTTTATTTTACACTTTCAATATCTGGATATTGCCACATCCCGAAGTAAATACCCAAAAATTTTAACTACCCAGATGAAAAAGTGTAAATTATTAAACGAAAAAGAACAATATGCAAAAAATCGAGAGGATATGTACGAAAAATTAAAGCCATACCAGACAACAGCAATAACTAATGCAGCAAAACTTATTCAAGATAGAGATGAAGCAAAAAAACATCCTTTTGATGCCAATCCCTCAACCACAGTACAGGAATTAGTGCAAGAACTTAACATCAATAGTCGTCCTTAAGCTTGATTCTCTTTTGTCAATAATTAAATATTTAATTTTAATTAAAACCTAAAGTTGTTATAATAACTAAAAGCCTATTTAACCAAAGTAACTGCTCTTAATTTGATTTAAATGTCCAATAACTTATCTCACCAAAAACCCTATCATCTCAACTTTAGCAGTGAGGATTTAGGCACGGCAAAACCGACTATCACCCTATTATCGGGGGAACCAGAACGCTCGCGCTATATTGCCGAAACTTATTTACAAAATGCACGTTTACTATCGGATTATCGCGGATTAAATAGTTATCTTGGCTATCTAGATAATTCTACCCCAATTCTTCTGGCTACCAGTGGCATGGGTGCGCCATCTTTGAGTATTGTGGTTAATGAATTAATACAGGTGGGAATTAAAACTATTATTCGTATTGGTACTTGTGGCGCAATTCAAAATAGAATAAAAATCGGTGATATTATTATCTCGCAAGCGGCTTTATGTAGGCAAGGTGCAGCTAATGATATTGCTCCTCCGGAATATCCCGCAGTGGCGGATCCTTTTTTGACAGTTGCTCTAGTCAAATCGGCTCAATTTTTGGGAGTAAATTATCATGTAGGTATTACCGCTTCTGTGGATAGTTTTTATGAAGGACAGGAAAGAATCCTGTCGTCTGCTAACCCTTATCTTCAGCGCCATTTAGAGGGAATCACGGAAGAATATCGACGTTTAAATATTCTCAATTATGAAATGGAAGCGGGAACTTTATTTAAAATGGCGGGGGTTTATGGATTTACTGCCGCTTGTATTTGTGCTGTGATTGCCGCAAGAAGTAAAGAGGAAGGGATTAGTTTAGAAAGCAAACAACAGGCCATTGAAAAAGCGATTCAGGTGGCAATATTGACCGTTAGCAACCTCTCCCTATCCTCAATTGATTAATGTTCAGAAATCATCTTCATTAAGACTTCCTCTTTTTCCTGACTTTGGGGATAACAGGAGATAAGTTTAGCGCGTAATTCTTGGGACAAAATAATTGATCGCCTTGTCTAAGTAGGGTATATTAGTTTGCTCAAAAAAGTTTATTTTGTTGCGAATATGTAATGATTTTTGACAAAAGTAAATTCTCACCCCAAAAAATTCGCTTATTCTTAGTCTTCTAAGCTAATCTTGACGGGATTAATTTGCCATCGGTAAAGTCAAAACCTTTAGCGACGAGACGATTATAAGGTGAGATAATGGGAAAAAATTGGTTTTGGCTTTAAGGATGGTATTATGTCAGACGCAACGCAGTTAACACCGGAAAAAATTGCTCAGTACCGTATTGAATTTGCGGACAATGAGAACGCTTTAATTGCACTTGATGTTATTGAGGAATGGGAGGGAGATTTAGCAGATGCTGCTGAGTCTATTGCCACTCGTAACGGGATTGAAGGGGTAGAAGATAATGCTGATTTTCGTTGGTTTGTTATTGTTCTTAATAAATGTCGGGATTCTATTTGTCAACCGAAGTTGCGAGAAAAATATTTACCCGCACTTATCCCTACTTTAACAGGTATTATTGTAGGATATTTGATGTGTCCTCCGCAAGTCGCGGGAATTTTATCTGCTATAGTTGCTGTTTATATTCAGGATCAAGGACTGGATAAATTTTGTCAAAATTGTTCTGATTCTTGAATCAAAGTGATCCCCCCCAACCCCCCTTAAAAAGCTATCCATTAGTCGGATCTTTCTTAACAAAAAGAGAAGAAACTTAAAAAAAGGGGAAACGATTGATAGGTATAGTTTTGAAAGAAGGAATTAAGGTGGAGGTAAGCAAAAAAATGGAGAAATGGGCAGCCCAAGAATT
>NZ_JAPZQJ010000295.1:0-7859 GCF_027530405.1 Microcystis sp. LE19-41.2A
CTCATCTGGTCAATTACCTAATTTTCAGAGAAAAAGTCCCAGAATTTTCCCCCTATCTCTCCCACAACTGGTACTTTTTGATTGACAAAAAGTCTAAAAGTCTTACCCAACAAGGTTTTTAGATTTATTCAGCAAGCCCTACTTATTAACAATTCCTATCAAAGCTCTCTGACAGATTCTTACTGAGTATTTTTGAAAAATCAAGGCCAGTTGACAAAAGTTAAAATTTATCCCAGTATTTACACCTATTTTGTTAAGATATATTGCGGACTCCCTTAACTTTAGTCAAGAGAGGAGCTAAATCACCTAGTATTGCGTCCTTTTCAGTAACCAGTGAACAGTGAACAGTAACCAGTAACCAGTGACCAGTGAAAAGACATCAGGAAAGTGCTATTTAAAACTACTCACTTAATACTTCTTACTTAAAACTCAAATCTCATAACTGATGACTGATAACTGATAAATGATGACTGCCCTAATAACTTTTAAATTTTTAACTTTAAGCAAATGCGTAATAGCGGACTCCTATCAAAAACCAAAGTCAAACTGAAACGGAAAAAAACCCTCACCTCGCCGACGCGGCCAGGGCCGAATAAATTACAGAATAAAATCAAAGATAAAGAGCGTCTAGTCGGTCGTCAGCGTCAGTCATGGCTAATTATGGGATTAATTAGCATTGTCCTGCTAGGAGGAGTCGGCTCACGATTGGCCTATTTACAACTGCAGCAAGGACAAATTAACCGAGAAAGGGCAGAAAATAACCGGATTCGCATTCTTCCCAAACCCCCAGTCCGGGGCAACTTATTCGATCGCAATGGCAAAGTTTTGGCCACGGCCCGCTTAACCCATGCGGCCTATATTTGGCCCAAATCCCAGCGTAATCCCGCCCAAAAACTCAATCTTGACCGTTTAGCCAGTATTTTAGCAATTCCCAAAAGCGACCTAGAAAAACGCATTAACGAAGCGGACGAAAACCCCTCCACCCTGATCCGCATCGCTAGGGGTTTAACTCCGGCCCAAATTATCGCCCTAGAGGAATACAAGGACGAATTAACCGGCATTGAAGTGGACGTGGAATCAGTGCGCTACTATCCCAATGGTAAAATCGGGGCCCATATTCTCGGTTATACCGGGGAACTAACCCCAGAGGAATATCAAGCCAAAAGACCCCAGGGCTACCGGTTGGGAGATGTCGTCGGTAAAATGGGTGTAGAAGCCGCCTACGAGTCAAAATTGCGGGGAGAATGGGGAGGAATGCAGTTAGAGGTCAACGGATCGGGACAAGTAATCCAAATTCTCGGCCAAAAAATTGCTAAACCGGGGCAAGATGTCACCCTGACACTAGATTTAAAACTCCAAAAAGCCGCCGAGGCCGCTTTAGGAAAACGCAAGGGTGCGATCGTGGCGATCGATCCCCGGGATGGTTCCGTGCGGGCCATGGTCAGTTATCCTAGTTTTGATCCTAATGTTTTCTCAGCCCCAATTACCACCGCCACTTGGAAAAAACTACAAGCGGAGGGCAACCCGTTTGTTAACCGCGCTCTGCAAGGATTCCCCCCCGCTTCCACCTTTAAAGTCGTCACTGCCACTGCTGGCATGGAATCGGGTAAATTTCCGCCAAATACGGTCTTAAATACCTTTGCTGCCCTTTATGTGGGGGGGACAGCTTTTGGAGAATGGAATCACGCTGGTTTTGGTCCGATCGGTTTTGTCCGGGCCATGGCCATGAGTAGTAACACTTTTCACGGTCAAATTGGTCGCGGGGTGGGGGGACCGGCTTTAATTGCCACGGCTCGGCGCTACGGTTTCGGTCAGAAAACCGGGATAGAATTAGCGGAAGAAACTCCGGGGTTAATTGCCGATCGCGATTGGAAGCTGCGTAATTTTAAAAACTGGGATTGGTCCGTAGGGGATACGATTAATATGTCGATCGGTCAAGGATTTACCCTCGCAACTCCCCTACAGGTAGCTGTGATGTTTGCTGTCCCCGCTAACGGTGGTTTTTTGGTGAAACCGCACCTTTTACAGGATGCCCGGGATGTTAAGGAATGGCGCAAGTCTTTGAACATGAAACCTAGCACCCTAGACACCCTGAGAAAGTCCCTGAGAGCCGTGGTAGCGGAAGGAACGGGGCGGGCCCTATCGGACCCCGCTTTACCGCCTGTAGCGGGCAAAAGCGGCACGGCAGAAGCACCTCCCGGGAAGTCCCACGCTTGGTTTGGAGCTTTCGCACCCTTCGACAAGCCCGAAATTGTCGTGGTCGCCTTTGCGGAACATTCCGGCGGTGGTGGTGGTAAAGTGGCCGCACCTATGGTACGTCAGGTAATGGAGGCTTATTTTAATGTGAAGCCGAAAGAAGAAAAACCCCGGCCGAAGCCTTAGAGACCTGTGGCGGTAAGTGGCACACAGCGTACGGTAATTCCCGTGGCCGTGGCCATTTTTTGCGCCCAAATTGCCAATATTTCAGCGTTTACGGGTTTGAGAATTTGCATTCCGTCGGCAGCGGTGAGGGGATTATTACCGCGGGTTTCTAATTGTCTTTGTCTGGCCCGGGGACGGGTCGGGGTGTTAAGCTGAATTTCATCCGGTTGTAGCTGTTGCATCAAATCGATATACTGGTCTTGCTCTTGGGGCGACCAAGAGGACAGCACCATGGTTTGAATTGCTAGTTTTCCCGACCATTCTTGGCGAAATTGTCTTAATCCCGACCAACAACTCTGCCAATCCAGGCCGGGGACTGGACGGTTAACCCGTCGCCATTGGGACTCGGAAACAGCATCGATTTTAGCGGCGACGATATCAGCTTTGCTCAAGTCTTGACGCACTTGGGCATCTCCCAAAAGGGTACTATTGGTTAAGACCGCCACCGGCCGCCTGGTCATTTCCTTGACGGTGGCCAGTATTTCCCCTAAATTGAGGGCGAGGGTGGGTTCCCCGCTACCACTGAGAGTGACTATATCCACGTCCCAAGGGGCAAAAGTGCTTAAATCCCTGCTAATTTGTTCGCTAGTGATAAAAATTCTTCGCTGCTCGGTTTTTTGCTCAATTTCTCCTAACTGACAGTAGGCACAGTTAAAGGAACAGGTGGAAACTAAACCAATCGGATCAATGCCCAGAGAGCTGCCGAAGCGCCAAGAGGCAACCGGACCATATACGGAGCAGAAATAATCCTGGCGAGCAGTCATCGAAAATACCGAAAGAAGACGGAGAGGGAGGGATTCGAACCCTCGGTACGGTCTTACGATTCGTACAACAGATTAGCAATCTGCCGCATTCGACCACTCTGCCACCTCTCCAAGATGACATTATTTTAGTCTAACATGAAAGGCCGATTTTTGGCAAGTAATTTTTGGGCAGTTAATCGCCTAAACGACCATCCTCCATATTGACAATGCGATCGGCGATGTCGAGAATCCGGTTATCGTGGGTGACAAGTAAAATCGTGCAACCTTGTTCTTTTGCCAATTTCTGCATGATTTCCACCACATCGCGCCCGGATTGTTTATCTAAGGCCGCGGTCGGTTCATCAGCGAGGACTAATTTGGGATGACTGACGAGGGCGCGAGCGATCGCAACCCGTTGTTTTTGTCCCCCCGATAGATCATGGGGATAGTAATCAACGCGGTTGCCTAAACCCACTGACGCTAGAATTGCTGTGGCTTTTTGATCGAGATCTTGTTCTAAAAACTCCTCGTGCAGTTCCAAAGACATCCTTACGTTTTGTTTCGCTGTCAGGAATTTTAGTAAATTATGTGACTGAAAAATATAGCCAATTTGTCGGCGAATTTTCAGCATTTTGCCCTTACCAATTCCTAACATTTCTTGGCCGAGAATTTTTAAACTGCCCGCTTGTGCCGATCGCAAACCTCCCATTAAACTCAATAAAGTAGTTTTCCCCGATCCCGAAGGACCAGTCATAATCACTACTTCCCCCGCTTTAATTTCCAGATCGATATCGTATAAAACCTGTTTTCTTAATTCCCCCGTGCCAAAATAGTGATTTAAGCCTTTAATGGCAATTACGGGTTCATTAGGGCTAAAATCCCCTAATTCTCGCTCTTTTTGAAAAATCAGCATTATTTCACCCTTGATAGCTTAGAAAATATCGGCTGGATCTGCTGTCCTTAATTTGCCCATAGCGACAATTCCAGAGGCAATACACATAATAATTGTCAGGATTAAAACTTCGATCGCCCTAGCGGTAGTCATCACTATCGGTAAAAGTGTAGCGGAGGAAGCGAGATGATAAACACCGAGAGAAACGATAAACCCTGGTATATACCCCAAAACCGCTAGTAATAAAGCCTCTTGCATCAAAACCCCGACTAAATACCAATCACCGTAACCCATAGCTTTTAGGGTAGCGTATTCGGGTAAGTGATCGGTGACATCGGAATAGAGAATTTGATAGACAATGACGATACCGACGATAAAACCGACTACTGTACCTAAACCAAAGATAAAACCAATGGCTGTACCATTTGCCCAATAGGTTTTTTCCCTTTCAGCAAATTCTTTTAAAGTAAGGACAATTACTTCATTTTTAGGGAAAAGTGCCTGTAAATTGGCCTTAACTGCTTCGATATTTGCCCCCGGTTGCAGTTTCACCAGTCCTATATCGATTTCGTGGGGTTGACGTTCGGGAAAGAGCCTTAAAAAGGTAGAATCACTGCTAATGACGTTACCATCGGCAGCAAAGGAGGCACCAAGGGTAAAAATTCCCGCTACCTGTACCTCTTTTTTATTTAACTGAACTCTCAAATCGGGGTTTTTCTGGAGTAAATCGGCAATTGGACCGAATTCTGGCCTACCAGCTTGATCGTACAAGACGCGATTTAACATCTTCAGATCACTGGATTTTTGATTGACTTCTGGGAGAGTAAAAACCCGTTGACTGGGATCAAAACCAAAGACTAAAGTAGTTCTTTCTAGGGCAGTTTCGGGATTGCGCCACTGGGCAGAAGCAATATAAACTGAGGCTATAGATTGAATACCCTCGACTCTTTTAGCTTGGTACAAGCGATCGCGTGAGAAACTTTTCACCGCAAAGAGGGTGTCGAATTGGGGATTAATCAGGACTAAATCCGCATCGAGGACATAATGGGGTTTAACGGAAGCATCAAATAAGGCATCCCGAAACCCCAACTGCGTGAAGATTAAGAAGTCAGCAAAGGCAATCCCGGCAATAGCTACAATCAAACGGGTTTTCTCTCGCGTCACCTGTAACCAAGATAGGGGCGTTTTTTTGAATAGATGGGTTAGTTTCATTGGGTTTTGGGGTGTTGGGTGTTGGGGTGGTCACTGCGTGCGCGTTGCGGGGGGTTTTGGGGTTTTGGGGTGTTGGGGTTTTAGTTAAAATTCCCCACTTCCCCACTTCTCCACTTCCCCACTTCCCCTAAAACCTACTCATTGATAGCTACAGTTACTTGGGAATTGGTTAAACCTGCCACTTTTTGACTGTTTTTGCGATCTAAGGCAATATGGACAGAGATCACTTTGCGATCGAAGTTTTCTCCCGGTTGATTGCTGAAGATATTTTGTTGGTCAACTTTTAAAGCAATTAAGCGCACTTTTCCGCTAACTTCGCCCTTAAACGCCGATCCGGTAATCGTGGCAGTTTGTCCCTTGCGAATTTTCCCGATATCGCTTTGATAAATTTCGGCAATTACTTCCATGCGATCGGTTTCAGCAAGGTCAACAATTCCTTGATCGCTGATTTGTTCCCCGATACGGGTATTGACTTTAATCACTTTGCCGGTAATTGGCGATCGAATATAGGCCTGATTTAACTCGGTTTGGGCTTTTTTAACGGCAACTAGGGCAGCATTTACCTCCGCTTGGGCTGCCTGCACATCGACTCCCCGCACTTCTGAGACTTGATTTAAAGTGGATCTGGCCTCTTTGATCTGCTGTTGACCAGTGGATTCAATCCGGGCTAGGGTAGTCTTGGCTTCTTCTATCTCTTGTTTACCAGTGCGTTCAATCCTCTCTAGGGTAACTTTTGCTTCTGTGAGTTGTTGATTACTGGTTTCTAAATTCAATCTTTTACTATCAAAACTAGAGGCGGAAATTGCCCCTTCTTGATAGAGTTTTTCGTAGCGATCAAATTCAGCTTTGGCATTGCGATATTCTGCTTCTAATTTGCCAATTGTCGCTTTTTGGGCAGCCCTATCCCCTTCTAATTGCGCTGTTAATCTTTGGATAGTTGTCCGTTGGGTTGCTTGATCCCCTAACCATTGTGCCTCGATTTTCCGCACGTTAGCGGCATTAGCGTCGATTTCGCCGACTTTTGCCCCAGCTTTCACCTGTTCTAGCTTGGATGCGGCTACTTTCACCTGTTCTTGTGCCTGTCGCAGGTTATCCTCTAATCTTTCCTGACTTTCGAGAATGGCGATTATTTGTCCCGTTTTGACGCTATCTCCTTCATCGACTAATAATTGCTTGACTCGATCGGAATCAAGCAACATCGGGGCAGATATGCTGATAATTTCTGTCCTCGGTTCAATTCTGCCTAAAGCGGTGATTTTTTGCGGTGCGGGCGACGCAACTATAGGGGTTTTGGTTTCGGGTTTGGGGGCGACTTGGGAAAGACTATAAAAGGTGGTTACTCCTAATAATCCTGTGCCTAATACTATTAACCCGATAATTAACTTCTGATTGGGTTTTACAAAAGTTTTACCGTTCATAATTTTTTAGTTAATAAGTGATTGTTGGGGGTTAACAGTTTTTCTGCAAATAAGTAGTAATAATTTTACCTAATAATTCCATTTGTTCATCGATCACAATCTGTTCATTGCACCACAGGCGCTCTAATATCAGTCCATTAATAACGCTGACAACTAACCAAGCTACACTCGGATCGCTAATACCTAAAATCTCGATTACTGCCTGATGATAGCGGCGATCAACGCGCTCAAAAAATTGACTACGACGCAGTTCTTCTCGTCCTTGGTATTGAGAATAATCAATCCATAAGAATAATTGTTTGATGCAGGAATCCTCGCGATTAGTCATAAATTTTCCGAGAATTTTTAGCTTTTCTGTCAGGGTTTTTCCTCGATCGATCTCGGCTTTAGCTAATAAAACATCCTCTCGGCACATCTCCTCGACTAATTGCTCGAAAAGTGCCGCTTTACTGGGAAAGTAGTGGTATAGCGTTCCCGTGGACACTCCCAATCCTTGCGCTAATTCTCTCGTCGTCATGTCAGCATAGCCTTTCTCGGCAAAGAGTTCGGCACTTTTTAAGAGGAGTTCTTTTCGGTATTGTTCTGCATCTACTATCTTAGGCATAATTTTAATATCGAACGTTCGTTATATTTTAGCTTAACATTACTATAAATGGGGAAATCGGTCGTCCCTTTGCCTGTATGCTAGAAGAAGGGGATAATTCGTTATTGAGCGAGCTTTTTCGCAAGGATTGACAGTATGGGTAATATTCACGAGCAGTTATTAGAGGAATTAGCCGAAGTGGAGTGGAGTGACTTAATCCCCCATGCTCAAAGGGATGCGCTGATCGTGGTTTCGGATTCCCTCAATTTAATCGAAGTGGCAGAAGCGATCGCTGGTGATCAAGTTGTTCAAGTGCAGAATTGGATCGGGGAAAAACTACTAGAAAAACCGACACAGGAGCAATTAAGCGATTGGAATTCCCATCCCGATAACCTTTTTAATACACTAATCGTGCAACCTTTTGTGTTAATTCAGAGCATAGCTTAGATAAAACCAAACCCCCCAATCTTGTCGGATTGAGGGGTAGGAAAGAATAATCCTGGCATCGAGCTATTGTCCCGGTCGGCAACCCGACAAGTATCTTGGCCACGGTGAAGTTTCACAACCGAGTTCGGGATGGAATCGGAGTG
>NZ_JAPZQJ010000636.1:0-5994 GCF_027530405.1 Microcystis sp. LE19-41.2A
TAATTAGTGCTATAAGCTTAGAAAAAGTTGTCGCATCAGTCAACATATACGGTGCAGTGGATGCGGTAACATTTGAAGGATTTATTCTCAAGGAAGTGCTGCCAAAAATTAAAGAAGGAGACTGTCTGATCATGGATAACGCCAAGATTCATCTCGGAGAAATGGTCAGAGAAATAATCGAACAAGAAAAAGCTAGACTCATCTATTTACCTCCTTATTCTCCCGAATTCTCTCCTATTGAAAACTTTTGGTCAAAAGTGAAAGCGACGTTAAGAAAACTGAAGGCGAGAACTTACAAAGACTTAATAGAAGGGATTGAATTGGCTATGTTAGAAGTTACTCAAAAAGATATTCGCAATTGGTTTACTCACTGTTGCTACTGTACCTCATAAGTCAGAGAATTGCTATACATAGCTCATAATAAATTCCTTCTATCTCAGGACTTCCCCAAGCGTGAATAATTTTTACTTTTTCCCAGTCTGGTTCGGAATTTTTATGCTCATAACTAAACCGAGTAATTAAATCTTTGTATTGATCCTTTAACGAGCGTGTATAGAAGGTAACAGCAATATTCCAATCGGGATGAGTTGCATGAAGATAAGCTACTTTCAGCGCTAAGACAATTGTTTTTCCCGAACCTGCTAAACCTCTAATTCTTTGTACACCTTTAGTGGTTTCTAAAACAGCCTTATTTTGAGTTTCATCAAGATTAGCGATAGAATCTTCTAATTTTTTTAACTTTGCTCCCCTAGAATCTGGTTTAACAACATAACTGCGAGCGTCTTTTTTTCTAATGGTTGTAACAGCTTGTATAACTGAGTTGACTTTCTCGAAATATTCAGAATCATTGCCTTGACATTTCTTGATAAAATCATCAAGATCTTTATCTTTAATAAGAACAGGATATTCCTCTGGGTTAATTCCTTCTGGATAATTATTCCAAATCGGTGCATAGGTGGCTACAGAAATGTTAACTATTAGCTTTCTTTTTTGAACAAGCTCTTTATAAGACAGCAGTTTTGCTTCTAACTTGGTTATGCTCTCGTCTTGAGTGCCTTCAATATCCAAATCATAATTTTTTCCCTCATCAATATTAAAAATAATAACCCCTTGCTGACGAGAGACTAATAGAGCATCAATTTGATATCCTCCTTGGGGAGTTCCAATAATAGGATAGCCGATATACAATGTTCCCTCTATATCTGTTCTTTCCTCAAAATATTTAGCTAATCTTTGAGAAGATACAGGTTTAGCTGAAGAACCGCGAATAACGTTAACCATAATTTTTACCTCGGGAGTTCTTTTAGCAGAATCATTAGATGCCTATTGATTCTTGAGGAGGGCAACAAAATTACTATAGCATTTTTTCAACCATCAAGTCATGTTATGATTATCGGTTAATCCCCAGTTTTGACCTAAAGCTATAAATTATAGCTATTAAGTAGGGAGGCACAATTATTTGTAGGATGGGTTAGCGGTAGCGTAACATGAGTGGGCGTTGGGTTTCATGCTTCAACCCAACCTACGTTCTATAAATATAGATATTAACCTCTCACAATAAACCGCGATAGCGGATAAAAACGAGGATTACTGCCCAGGAACCTAAAGCTACTTTAACGGCGACTAAAATGTTTAGTATCGGCAAAATGCCGCCACTAAATAGCGCACCTAATTCCCCGTGGGGTAACTCAAATCCTGAGAGAGTAATGGCGGCTAAAACAATAAAAACTAAGACGGAAATTTTCTCCCATGTTGCCGCTTGCCAACGGCGATAAATTGCTTGCATCCATTCGGGAGACGAGGTAATTGCTATTAAACCAATTGCCGTACCTCCGGCGACTCCGGCGGCAAAACCTCCCCCCGGACTTAAATGTCCGCGGATAGCTAATTCAATGCCCACTAAAGCGGTAATTGTTGCCCCTAAACGGGCTAAAATAATTGAAGGTTGGTCAGTAAATTGATGGATTTTACTGGCGGGTTTTTCGGTGGCTAAAAGAAAATTCGCCCCCATAATGGCAATGGTAAAAACAACCACTTCATAGATGGTATCGTAAAGACGATTACGAAAAATCACTACCGAAACCGCATTAGGAACACCGCCGTCGCGCACTAGGGATTCAACAATTTCTAAGGATGATACAGAGGAAGCAGTATTGGGAATAATTACCATTTTGATAGCGAAGGCAATGGCGGCTAGAGTATAAATCCATTTCATTAGTGTTTCTCCTCTAATTTTCGGGTTTCAATACAGGTTAAAATCGTGTTGGCTGCCGTTAATTCATTTTTAAAAATATCGTAGAGATAGGGTAATCTAATTGTGGTTTCGTAGGAGATAGTTTCTGGATTGTCTTGACGGATACAGACGGCATGAATATCCTTATCCATAAGTGCCTGTTGCAAAGCTTGTTTATCACTGTAGGCAACTAATTCTAAACGCATAAAACGTTTACTTAAAACCGTTTGTAGTTGAGTTTTTAACTGTTCTAAAACTGTATCGTTTTCCTCCGCAATTACTCCTAAACGCATCACTAAAGAGGAACGAATCGCCACCGCGTAGAGAGTTACGGCTAACATGGTTCCCATCAAAGCTTCGGTTAAAGACACATCTGCTGCCCCTAATAAAGCATAAACTAAGGCTGCTATTGCTCCCAAAACCCCGCGAATTACTAGAGCTTGGTAGGGATTAGATTGTAACATCACCATCGCCGCAGTTAAAGGCAAGAGGGCAACAATAACATAGAGATAACTTTCATTCATCTTTAATTCTACTCTCGATCGCTAGAAGTATAAGCTAAAACGTAGCCTAACATGGTGTTCCAAATTGCTAAGGAAATTATTGCCAATAACAATAAAGGCCAATTTTGGGGAACTTTCAAAAGTAGCCCGAAAATAATCGCCATGGAACCCAAGGTATCAGCGACAGATAGACCATGTAATTTATATAATACCGAGCGCTTGTCTAAAAGATGCGCCGTTCCCCAAAACCAGAAAAAAACTCCGATAGCGATACAGATATAACTGAAAATGTTAATCATGATTCGTTCAGTCGTTTAAGAATTTGTGCTAATAACATAAAGCCGGCATTACCGACACTGAGAATAATCACTGCTACCACTCCAATCATCCAATCATCCCGCAGAACCGACACCACTAGAATAATAATCGATGATTTACTGGAAGCACTGGCAAAGGCGGCCATTTTTTGCCAGATGTCATCATTTTTTGCCACTTCATAAAGGGGAATTAATAGGGCGACAATCATGGCAATGAGAACAATATTCATTCCTGGGAACTCCGTTTAATTAGATGAACTTCATAACCCTCATTTTCCTTGTATTCGGTGACGATAGTTTTCGGTGTAAAGGTAATGAGAAATATATCCCAAAAAGCCAATCTGGGTGAACGTTTACCCGCAATTCTCTCTAAAATAATTTCTTCTTCCTTGTGGGGACGAAAGATGATTTCAAAAGCTTCTTTATAAGCTTGGGGAATAGCTATAAAGACTTTAATTATTACCTTTAACCAATCGCCTAAAGTTTCGCTAGAGGCGAAATTACGGGGCAAAAGAAAAGCAATAGCCACCCCGATCATAATATTAGCGGGGGTAAAATTAGCGGTGAGTAAAAACCACATAGTTAAACGCAGAATTATATGTCCGATCATGCTAAGACCATCCAAAACAATAGAACTAACATTATACTCATCATACCGACGAGATTATCAAATTGTTCCCAGGCTCGCGATAATTTTAGGGATAACTTTTTGAAAACTCCCAGATATAACCACCACCCGGCACCGATGACGGCTAAAGCTTTGATAAGATTGGGGAGATTATAAGCTTCAACATAGACGGCATTGGCTAAAAATAGGGCGGCAAGGAGCAGAATTATTGCTATCCAGAAACCGATAGTTAGCTTCTGTTTACTTTCGCCACCAGCGTGGGGTAAAAAGATAAATTTAGCAAAGGAAATCGCCGTCCCCACCGCCACAAGATTGATCATAATCTCTTGCCAGGGGACTAAATTTTTCATCGTTAACGCTTTCGCACCAAAACCAGATAATAGGGGGAATCCAGAGATAGAAAAACTAGCAACCACTAGGGCAATCCAGAGAGAATTAGGGATCGATTGTTGCTGTAATTCTTTAAAATTGCGACTGGGTAAAACTCCCGCTAACAGAAATAGGCAAGATTTAACTAAACCGTGGGTAAGGGTATAAAAACCACTGACTACCGGGGCGGCTAAAATAAAACCTAACTGGGAAATAGTATGGAAGGCTAACATCCGCTTGCTATCCTTTTCAAACACTGCGTATGACACGCCAAAAATCGCCGTTAGCACCCCGAAAAGCCGAATTAGGACATCCAAATCCTCTAGGATTAAAGCACAGCGCAGGAGGGGAAAAATGCCAGCTTTTACCACCACCCCCGACATCAGCGCCGAGACGGAGGTTTCCGATTCCGAGTGTGTCATCGGTAGCCATAATCCCGAGACAAAGATTCCCCCTTTGACTAATAATCCCATGAAGATTAAAGCCAAGGCTTCGGGAGGTGCGCCCTTTAAACCAGCAAAAGCAAAGGAATTATTGGCTTTATAGACTAAAACTGCGCCAATAAGGTAAAATAACATCGCCACATTGCTGATAAACAGATAACGCAGGGCAACCCAGAGAGAGCGATCGCTGCGAGGATAGGCAATCACCAGAAAAGCGGCAATACTAATTACTTCTAAGGCAACGTAAACGCTAATAAAATCCTCACAGACGAAGACAGAATTAATGCTGCCGTGAAGAATGATAGCTTGGGCGTAAAAAAAGGCGGTTTTGCTACTTTCCCAGTTATAAAAAATAACTGCCATCGTCACCAGGGCATTGGTGAGGATAAAATAGGCACTTAACTGATCGGCTACCAGTCTCACGCCATAATTATCTAGTAGGTTGAGGGTTATGGGGGAGGATTGGCTAAATAGAAGGAGAGAATAGGCGAGAGAGATAATAGTGGTGGCGAGAGCCAGATATTTGTCTAATCGCGGCAATAAATAGATGATAAAGCCGATCAAAAAGGGTAAACTTATCCAAGCGATCGTTAAAGTATTCATGGTGTGTTATTTTTTTCTATCTCGCTGCTGTCGAGGGTGGGGTTATCTTTAGCTAATTTCATTACTCCCACCAGCATTAACGCCTGAATCGAAAAACCGATGACGATCGCTGTTAAAATCACTGCTTGGGGTACAGGATCGGCGTAATTTTGCTGTTTAACTGTACTGAGGATGGGAGTAAACAAACCGTCACGGGAAGAAATCACCACATAGTAGGCGATAACGCCGGTACTCATGACATCCATGGCGATAATCTTCATGATTAAGTTTTTTTTCAGGAATGTTCCTAAAAATCCGCACAAAACGGTGGCGAATACAAACAACTCTAGGAGGGGAATCGTCACTGGGCTTCTTGATTAGATTTGGTTATGAGTCAAAATATTTCTTCTAATTATCCTCGATCGAGTCCTATTTATCAAAAAATTCTCAAGATTATGGGGGGAATTTTCGGGCGGCCAATAGATTGTTTTGGATCTATAATTATTATTGAAAAAAATAAAAGCAAGCGGTTTCGCTTTAATAATGTATATCTTCCCAGAGGGAGCAATCAGTAATGTTTTGGAAATCTTTGATATTTTTGCTGGCAATAATAACCCGACGACTGGGATATTTTTCTTTGAGTAGCGACCATTGAGCCGATAGGATACAATCTATATCAATATTTTCTTTAACTTTTCAGCCCAAAGATAAGCGGCTTTTTGTAGTAAAATAAAACTGACTTTCTGAAACTTAATTACATTCCTTAACTTATCTAATTCGGCTCTTCGGTTTGTGTTATGCAATGGATGGGGGTTATAAGGAATGAAACCCTTATAGAGACAGACATTACCGCGATTTTTGTCAATTGTTTGCGATCTAGAGCGAACTAATCAATTAAATCTCTTGCCAGATAAGGATT
>NZ_JAPZQJ010000530.1:0-15997 GCF_027530405.1 Microcystis sp. LE19-41.2A
TTTGTACTGGTTTATGTACTACAAGAAGGATAATGCAAGGTTTTTGAATGTCCCAATCCTATTTTCGCAGCATGAACATCGGATTTTAACAGGTCAAAAGCCTTATTTTAAAAGGGTTTTACCATTATTCAGCAAGCCCTAGTTATCAGTGAATTAATACTAAATCTGGTTATTAAAAACTGATTATTTATTTCCCCTTTTGCCTTTTGCCTGTTGCCTTTTGCCTCCCCTCTATAAGTAGCCTATACTCAACGGATTTAGTATTAGTCACTCACCAAATAAAGACTACTTCATATTATCCTAAATCCTGTTTAAAAGGGATAGGAGATTAGCCAGAGATTGGCACCGCCAGATAAGGATAACTGCTGGCCCAAGTCATCAAAAATCGGGCTGAATAGTTCTAGGCCAGTTTTTTCTTAATAAAAGCCACTAATTGAGACATTTGTTTCTTCATAGTTTCCATTTCTGTTTGCATTTGGGCAATTTGGGACTGGAGAGTCTGAATATCGGTGCTATAATCCCCGGTGAGTTCCTCTAGTTTCGGGCTAAAAACTGTTGGTTTGGGGGAATATTGTTTGGCCTTAGCCCTCGCTTCTTTAATCGCTTGTACCAATTGTTTTTGGTCGAAAGGCTTCTCAATAAAGGCAAAATGCTGGAAAGGTTCGGGGATTTTCTCTACTACCTCCTCTTTCCGTCCCGACATTAACACTAGGGGGATACTTTTGAGATTATCTTCGGTTTGGATTTGCTGAAACACCTCCCAACCGCTCATTTTCGGGAGAAGGAAGTCCAAAATAATCAAATTCGGGTTTTCGGTACGGATGAGATTATAACCCTCTAATCCGTCTTTAGCTTCGAGAAATTCAAAGTTACCCTCTGGTAACATATCGCGAACGTGCATCCTGATCACTTTACTGTCATCGATAACGAGAATTTTATGATTTGACACGATAGACACCTTAGAAAAGAGACAATAGATAAACTCGATGATTCGAGGGGGTATTGGGGGAAACTTTCGAGATAGGGATTGGGGATTCCCAAAAAACCCTTAGAAACTAACATACACCATAAAGAAAAAACCTCGGTTAATGTCCGAGGCTGCTGTTGTAGGAGAACTCAATGCAAAACAAAAGGAAGATACCAAAACCAAAGAGGTTTTGAACGGTAAATCACCTTTGTTGTCCCATTGTAACCCCTGTTTAAGCGTATCGGGAGGAAGTAGCACTTTTTAGGGCTAAATAACCTAAACCGAGACATAAAAGCGCATTTACGCCCAAAAATGCCTGAGCGATCGTACCAGAACCTAACCAGATCAGAGTAGGATGGATAACAGCACTGATACCTAAAGTCACCGCCATAGCTAAAGATACCCCCACCGCTAACCATTTTGCACGGGGATGACCCAAAAGCAGAGCAATCAGGACAAAGGGCAGGATAACACTGGCAAAAAGCGGATTAAGGGCAGAACTTCCCTGAATAACACCTCCTAGGTCTGAAAGAGAACTCCCCATCACTCGGAAAGGCCATTGAGGTAAATCGAAGATATAAAGACCTCTGAGGAAAAATAAGCCAGAACTGCCAAAAATTAGACCAGCATTCAAAAATCCGTTCCAGGAGAAGGGAAAATAACTTCTTAGCCACCAAGCAAGAAGATAAGAACCCAAAACCATGGCCATTTTGGGCAAAACCGCCACCGCGCCGCCATCAATCCAGAAACGGGGATTGAGATAACCGTTATCGCGCAACCAACGCCAAAAATCCCGGAAAGTAATCTGTCCTTTTAGGGCCAATTGTAGAGCATTGCCCGCGTCTAATTGTCCGGCGCCAAAATGATTAAAGGGATCATCATTGATCTTACGGGCTGACTGTTGCAAAACCTCTAAAACTGCACTGGGTTCTTTAATTCCCGCAGCTTTGATTAAAGCTACCACCCCAGCAACGTGAGGGGCAGCCATGCTGGTTCCCTGAAAACCGAGGAACGCCGGTTCCCCCCCCTTAGCGGGATCGATGGTTTCTTGGATAATTTTACCCGTATCGGAGCCGCCGGGGGCAGCAATATCGATTCCGGCTCCGAAATTAGAATAGGGGGCCTTATTTCCGGAGGCATCTACCGCAGAAACGCCGATAACGTGCGGAAAACGGGCGGGATAGGCGGCGGAATTATCATCGGCATTACCGGCAGCGGCGACGATTACCACACCCTTACTATAGGCATATTCGATCGCCTCTTTCATTACTTGGGTTTCCCCTCCACCCCCTAAACTCATATTGATGACATCGGCTTTATTATCGACGGCAAAACGGATCGCTTCGGCAATATCTCCCACGGTTCCCCCACCCGTCCCGGAAAGCACCTTGAGGGGCATAATTTTGGCTTTGTAGGCGATGCCGGCTACCCCGTAGTTATTATTGGTCGATTGGGCAATTGTTCCCGCTACATGGGTTCCGTGACCGTTATCGTCCTCGGCATTGCTGCGATCGTTGACGAAGTCGTAGCCTTCGACAAACTCGGTTTCTCGCAGATCGGGAACTTTTGATACACCTGTATCAATAACGGCGACGGTGATCCCTTCACCGTGATTTTCTTCCCAAGCGCGTTCGATGTTAATTCCCCGCAGGTTCCACTGTTTGCTATAGTCGGGGTCGTTAGGGGCGATAAAAGCATGATAAATATAATCGGGTTCGATCGATTCGGTGTATTTTTTTAGGTCGGAATTGCGGAGATTTTTCAGGAGTTTGCTATCTCCATCGATAATGTAAAGATGTTCATCGATGGAAAAAATACTATTTAAACTGGTGGTTTTTCCCGCTTTTTTGTTGATAGCATTTAACTGCTCATCGAGGACGCTGACGGGTATATCGTCTTTAAAGTCGATCAAAATTGATTGATATTCGCCACGATTTGCTAATCCAGTAAAGTTAAAGAGAGCAAATCCTAGACCGATAATGAATAGGGTTAACAATAAAATTTTTTTCATAGATTTCCTAAGAATTGATCATTGCCAGCCAAGGTTTTTTTAGTTTTGATGAGAAAATCTGAGCGAAGTTCCCCTGTTTTTGTCGCAGTTGAAGATAGGACTAACCAGTTACAAAAAGTCACCTGTTGTTTATTTTAAGCTCGATCGCCGATCGCTGTTAATTCCCGACTGGCAAAAATAGCTTCGTAGTGGCGATAATGTTTAAATTCCAGGAGATTATAGAAAGGATCCTCCAGGAAAAAGGTTTTATGTTCGGTTATCTCCCCAGTAAAGCGAGTTTTTGGTTCTAGATAAAATTTTAGTTGATTGACTCGCGCTTGTGCGAGAAGATTGTCCCAATCGCTGGCATCCGGCAGAATTAGACCAAAATGGCGAGGATAAATGCTATTTTGCGGAGTAAGAGGCATTTCGGTGACGTGAGCGACTACCTGATGACCATAGAAATTTAAGATAATCGCTTTCTCGGTTTCCCTTCCCGCTAAACAACCTAAACCATCACAGTAAAAGCTTTTAGCGGTGGACACATCGGTAATCGGAATAGCGAGATGAAAAATTGCAGGTTGATTCATGGCGATCGAGTTTATCGGCATTCTATTAGGTTCTATTGTAGCGATCGAGGGACGACTTTTCCGAAAAATTTTTCTTGAAATTGGCAATTACCTAGGGTTGCCTGCATAAATCTAAAAAACCTTGTTGAATAATATCTTTAGGCTTTTTTGACATCAAAAAGTGCCGACTCTTAGAGTAATCGCAGGGAAATTTTAGGCACTTTTTCCCTGAAAATCGATAAAACCCCACACCCTACACCCCACACCCTACACCCCACACCCTACCTAAAGACTTTGCGCGATTCTAAAACCAGCGTGTTGATAAAAATTCCGGCGAAACCAATTGCGATAGTAGGGTAGGATTTCTGTGCCGTTAGTCACCCAAGCTCCTCCTAACATCATTTTATGTTGACTATTAAAGAAAGGAGTGGAATTGTCAGCATAGAGGTAATGGGGTTGAAAGTCAGTTAAGGGATTAAAATCATCTTCTAGCCATTCCCAGACGTTACCGCGTAAGTCATAAATTTCTGAGTTATTGCCCGTATTTTTTAACATTCCCACGGGAGTGGGAGAACAGAATTTTAAATTGAGGTTATAGTCATCAAATTTATCGTTTTCTAGGGTATAACATCGATTTTTTTGACTGCCATAGGTGACTAAATTCCACTCAGCTTCCGTCATTAAACGTATTCCTTGACCTTGAAAACGACAGTAAGCGATCGCTTCATAATAGTTCACTTCTACCGGCCAATCAAGAGGTAAATCGAGAGCATCAAACATGGCTCGATATTGATAATTTCCTCGCTCATCTACCAGCCAAAATTTAGGATATTTGACTCGATAATGATTTTTCCATTGCCAAGCTTCTTCATCCCAATAACTGGGATTTTCGTAGCCACCATTATGGACAAATTCTTTAAATTCTCCGTTGGTAATCATATATTTACTCACCAGAAAATTGTTAACTTGAACTTGGCGATAACCATACTCGTTGTCCCAACCATAAACAGGAGAATCTTGGGGTTTACCAATTTCTACTATTCCCCCAGAAACCGCCACCATTTGATTAGGACTAGCTTGACCAAAAGCAGGGGCATAATGCCAACCTGAAGGACGTTGCAGACAATCTAAGGGCAGTTGTCTGAGTAACATTGAAGATGTTTCAAAGTGAACACGCTGATGCTCAATTCCCATCATTAATGACCAGAGAGAATGCTGAGGATGAATAGGAAGATTAAGGGGGGTATTTTTAATTATTTCGACCACAATTTCATAGACTTGTTGCCGATATTCCCAAACCTTAGCCACCCCGGGCCACTGAATATGGGCGATAGCAGAGTTTAATTCTGCGGGAGTTCCTGGATCTACTCCCACTCCAAACAATAATTCGTAGTCAGGATTAGGGCTTTTTTTTAATAGGTTAACCAGCTGCAATTTATTAAGATAAAAAGCGGCAGCATGACCTAAATAAAAAATGAGGGGATTTCTTAAATCGTCAGGGTTACAATAAAAAGCTTCTTCTTTGATGATGCTTTTTAACAGCATATCTTCTAATTGCCAAGCATTTTCAAAATAGTCCAGTAGATTTTCTCGACTACATTTATTTAGAGATATAGGAGCCTGTGCTTGAATCTTTTCCATGTTTTTATGCCTCTATTACTGATGATAATGTTTTCGTTATTTACAGGTATAACTGACAGAGAATTAAGCCGAATAAATTTTCAGGATCGGTGAAAACCCTAAGGGGTTTTAATCCCTTTGATTCTAGGTCTTTTTGCATAGTTTCTAGGTTAAATTTACGCGAAATTTCTGTCAAAATACTTTCTGATGCTTGAAAATTAACTGTTAAATCGAGTTTTTTAAGATGAACATGGTGAGTTTTTTGACAAATTAAATACATTTCAATTTGGGATTTGTCTTGATTATAGATAGCTTGATGACTAAATAAATCAAGGTTAAAATCAGCTTGAAAACGCCAATTTAAATGGGAAAGCATATTTAAATTAAAAGCTGCTGTCACCCCTTGGGCATCATTATAAGCTGCTTCTAGAATTGCCGCTGGTTTTTGGAGATCAATCCCTAATAAAAAATAATCTCCAGCTTTTAAGACAGTGGCAATTTCTTCTAAGAATTTATCACATTCAGCCGCAGAAAAATTACCGATCGAACTTCCCAAGAAAAAAATCATTCTGGTATTATCGGAAGCATTTTGATAATAGGCTAGGGCCTGTTCATAGGTTCCAATTAACCCCTGAATAAGTAAATTAGGATATTCTTTTTGTAATTCTATGGCACTAGCTTGGAGAATAGTTTCACTAACATCGATAGGTACATATTTAGAGGATTTTTGTTGCTGATAGTAAGCGTCCAATAACAGACGAGTTTTAGTGGAACTACCACTACCTAATTCGATCAATTCACAGGCTCCTGTATAGGCGACAATTTCTTGAGCATATTCTTGGAGAATAGCGGTTTCTGTCCTAGTGGGATAATATTCTGGCAATTGACAGATTTCTTCAAAAAGTTGCGAACCTTGCCGATCATAAAAATATTTAGATGGTAAACTTTTGGGGGTTTTAGTTAATCCTTCAATCACATCTTTGCCATCATCTTTAACCATGTTTTGTCCCGTGGCACCGGTGGCTAAATACTCAATTTGTAACAGTTCTTGGTTAGATTGTTTAAGTTGCATAGATTCTCCAGATTATTCTCCAGTTTTTTGATTGTTCTCGATCGATACCGAGGATGAAATCCACTTTGACAGCTTGAATACTGGCAGCGATTATTGTTCTTTGGTAATTTTACCACTAAAACGCCGCAAAATTTACCTCTTGTCTAGATAGACAAAGTTTATGGATGGTAAATAAAAGCTGTTAAATCGCTCAAGATGAGTGCTGATATTATCCAAGCAAAATTACCGTTTCAATTAATCAGTAAAGATTGCATTTCCTCTAAGGTAAGATTTTCTTGGATATAGCGAGGATTAAGGGGATGATAAGGACTAGCAAGACGATCTATCTTAATAACTCTAGCAGTTTCAGGAATGATCGGAATATCGGGATCGTAGGGGGTGCTGCGGGTAAGGGAACTAGAAAAACCTTTAAAAATAGAGATTTCTTCCTCCTCCCCATCCACAGCAATAGTCACTAATAAAACCTCTTGGGGATTTTTGAGGGTGTATTGTTCGAGTTGTTTACCAATATTCATAGAAAAATGGCTAATTATCGATAGCTAAAGACCTCCTATTGTAAAGCTGAACGTCCCTGTTTGCCAAGGCGAATAAGAAGAAAATGGGCAAAATAGAGAGTATAAAAAGAGAGACCAACTAAACCAAAAAAGCCCAAAACATTAGCGGTAGCTTCTGAATGAAAAATCTCGCGAAACTGCCAAGGTGCTTCCTGCCAAACTTGACAATAGGGAGAATTTAGCAATTCCCCTGACATAGCACAGGAGAGAAAAGGTAAGGTAGAAATTGCGCCCAAAGGACAATAAATCGTTACTGCCCAACGCCAAGCAGTGGTGACAAATTTAATTGGACTGGAGGGTAAATCTTTAATTTCATCGTTAATATCCACCCAAAACCAGAGGGAAATCGGGATTAAAATCTTAGCTAAAAAACTGGTAACAAAACCAATCGGCCAGGAAGCGATCATTAAATATACAGTAATTAATAAAAGACTAGCCACTCGCCAATAGATAATCAACAATTTTTGTAATGATTCGATTTTTGCAAATAAAGACCAAATTAACAAAATTGCCGGAATAATCACCGTAAATAGGACGGCTAAACGATAATCTATCCAAACGAGAGGACGAAACCAAAGTTGATTCATAAACTATTCAGACATAATTACACTGTCAATATTTTACTGTCTTCGGACGCAGGAGCCAAAATCGGCCACAGCTTGACCAACAAACAAAAAAACGAGGGGCGATCCCTTTATAGCTGAGATCGCCCTAAAGCTAGGATTCTACTGTGAGGAGAGAAAAAACCGCTGCCTGACTGCATTAATCTTCATAAATGCGACACTCGGCGGCATCGGGATTAGAATCACAATAATTTTCGAAGTAGGTTTTTTGGGGGTGGTCCTGACGTTGGTGAGCGGCTTCTGCTTGTAATTCTTCCACCGCATCCCAAGCGGCGGCGCATTCGCCAGAGGTGGCACCTTCCGTACTACAGACGGCTCTGGCGTTTTCTAGCTCTTCTTGAATTTTATCTTGGATATTGCTCATGATTCCTCTGGAATTGATCTATTGACACTCTAACAATTATACAGTCACCTTCTCAAGCCACAGGATCGGTTATCCCACTCGATCGCCTTTCCTGTGCTATGAAGCCGATCCTAGCGCAATTTTTGGGGAATTTAACATCAAGATTTCCTGACTGGGCCAATTTTTAGCCTACATTCCGCACTGGAGAAATGCCAGAGGGATTTCTCCCCGACATAGACAGCGAGCAGAACCATATATCGACTTATTTAGGCCGTCTTACACCAAATCCGTTTTTAATAGTCTGATTAACTGCCAAGTTATCGATTGTTTTTCCCCGCTCTGGCGCTCACCTACTATCCCATACCTTTTACACAGGATTTAGTATCATTCTAGGGACTAGGGGAAAAAGACTGTTTTGCTGGCAATAGTCAGCATTCCTGTCACCAAAATGCCGACAATGCTAAGGAATCCAATGGTCGTAATGTTGACTCGTGCGTTAAGATCGTCAACCCGCTTTTCTAGTCCCATAACTTTGGCATCTAAGGCCTTAATATCTCCTTTAATTTCTCCTAGACTGTTCTCGATCGCTTTCTGTCCATTTTCTAGGTTTGTCAGTCGGGACTCGATCGCTGTTAGTCGGGATTCGATCGCTTTCTGTCCGCTAACGATTAAATCTTCTAACCTTTTCAGATCATTCTCGGTAACTGCTGTCATCAGTGACAATCCTCTTAAAGTTGAATTTTTCCTAGTCTCCTAATCAATACTCTATCAATATTTTCTCGGTCGGGGACTCTTTCAAACAGTAATTCACAAAAATCAGATTCCCTACTGAGAGAGCCTAGTGATCCCGTCAAAACCGAAACATTTTTTGATTCGGTTACGGGGACAGCAGCACGGGCATTTATGGCTGTATAATTCCCGTTGATATTATTAGTAATAAAATCTGGGTGCAGCAGGACGGCACGGCAGCAGCGATCGCTGATAAATTGGTAGCTAGGGGAGTCCCCAAACAAGACATCGTTTTAGCTTACCATGGGCCCCCTGTGCGACAATATACCGAGTTTGCCCTTGGCTAAAACCATTAATTGATGACCTTGCCCATACAAGTTTTACCCCAAGACGTAATCGATTTAATTGCCGCAGGAGAGGTAATCGACTCTTTAGGCGCTGTGGTGCGAGAATTAGTCGAAAATGCCATTGATGCGGGGGCAGATAGGATTACCATCGATATATCTCCCCAAAACTGGCGAATACAAGTATCGGATAACGGCAGGGGAATGTCTAGAGAAGATTTGCAACTGTGTAGCTATGCCCACAGTACCAGCAAAATCCGCCAACGGGACGATCTTTGGCAGATTACCAGTCTCGGATTCCGTGGTGAAGCTTTGCACAGTATCGCACAGGTGGCGCATCTGCGGGTTGCCAGTCGCCATGACGATGATTTAGGTTGTTATTGTCTTTACAATCACCAAGGCGAGCCGGGTAATTTAGAAACGATTCCTATAGCTATCGGTACTATCGTCACGGTAGAGAATCTCTTTGGTAACTTTCCCGTGCGTCGTCAAGCTTTACCGTCAATTAAAAAACAATTAAAGGATATACAGACTTTAATTCATAATTTTGCTCTCTGTCATCCCCAAATTACTTGGCAGGTTTTTCAAGATCATCAAGATTGGTTACGCATTAGTCCGGGTAAGGATGCCAGTCAAATATTACCCCAATTAGTTAAATCTCTGCATTTGAACGATTTAGTATCCCTAAAACTTGACTTAACGACTCCTGACGCAGAATCTGCTCAAATTGAATTAGTCATTGGTTTGCCCGATCGCATTTCTCGCCATCAACCAGATTGGGTTAGAATTGCTGTTAATGGGCGAATGGTGCGCTCATCGGAGTTAGAACAGGCAATATTTGAAGCTTTCGCTCGCACAGTCCCTAAAGATCGCTATCCCGTTTGTTTTCTCCATTTACATCTTAACCCTCGTTCGATCGATTGGAATCGTCACCCAGCCAAAGCGGAAATATACCTGCATAACCTCATTTTTTGGCAAGAACAGATAATTTCAGCCATAGACAAGGCGTTAGGACTAAATCCCGAACATATACCCGAAAAAGCGCAAAATCAGCGCGTCAGTCAAATTCTCAAGGCTGCCGAAGAAAAAAGCACCTATACAATAGGGGAGAAATCCCCGAAAAATCGGCTGGAATTAAAGGCAGTAGCCCAAATTCACCAAACTTACATAGTTGCCGAACATCCTCACGGATTATGGTTAGTCGAACAACATATTGCCCATGAGCGGGTTTTGTACGAACGTTTAGAGGATAACTGGGAAATCGTGCCGTTAGATACTCCGATCATCTTAAATCAGTTAACTACTCGACAAATCGAACAATTACAACGTTTAGGATTAGAAATTGCTAGTTTTGGCGATCGCTCTTGGGCAATTCGTAGTATTCCTGTTCTACTCAAAGAACGCGAGGATCGGGCTGATGCTTTACTAGAATTAAGTTTAGGGGGGGATTTACAAACCGCTCAGGTTGCTACCGCTTGCCGGAGTGCTATCCGCAACGGTACAGCTTTAAGTTTAAAAGAAATGCAGAATTTACTCGATGATTGGCAAAATACCCGTAATCCCCGCACCTGTCCCCACGGAAGACCGATTTACTTATCCTTAGAAGAAACCTCGCTCGCTCGCTTCTTCCGTCGTCATTGGGTGATCGGCAAAAGTCACGGCATTTAATCAGTGATCAGTTATCAGTGATCAGTTATCAGATGTGAGTTTTCAGTTTACTGATTACTGATTACTGTTCACTGTTCACTGAAAATTGGCCGATATTGCTAGGGAAAAACGGAAAGTGCTGCCTTTACCTAATTCACTTTCCACCTCGATTTGACTTTGGTGTAATTCCACTAAACGACGGGTAATCGCTAAACCAATACCACTACCCCCAGAATAACGGGAACGAGAACGATCGGCCCGCCAAAAGCGCTCGAAAATA
Organism: Microcystis sp. LE19-41.2A; assembly: GCF_027530405.1. Taxonomy (NCBI): domain Bacteria; kingdom Bacillati; phylum Cyanobacteriota; class Cyanophyceae; order Chroococcales; family Microcystaceae; genus Microcystis; species Microcystis sp. LE19-41.2A. Next base: position 10,739 of record NZ_JAPZQJ010000530.1, read on the forward strand.
AAGGGTAAATCCTCTGCTGCGATGCCAATTCCTGTATCGATAACGGCAATTTGTAGGCGATTTTTGTCCCTTGTCACTTGCAGGGTAATTGCACCATTATCGGTGTAACGAATGGCATTACCGAGCAGATTAACTAAGATTTGTTCGAGGCGATCGGGATCGGCCATGACAGATGGTAAATTGGGGGGACAATCTAACTGTAAAGTCGGTCCATCTTCTAATAATTGATCGGCAAATTTTTCGATGAGAGAATTTAACAAAGGCAATAAATTAACAGGTTGCATTTTAATCGATAGATAACCAGATTCCGCTCGCGATAGCTCCTGTAGATCGTGGGTTAAACGTTCTAACCTGCGGGTTTCTTTCACTAATTTCTGATAAAGTTCTGGATTAGGTTCGATCGCACCATCGGCTAATTCTTCTAAATATCCCCGTACCACAGTTAAAGGGGTGCGTAATTCGTGGGTAAGATCACCGATTAATTCCTGGCGCCGTTTTTCCACATCGGCTAAACTAATCGCCATCTGATTAAAACTGATGGCTAATTGATTTAATTCTGGGATTTCGCTTTCTGGAACTCGCGCCGATAAATCCCCTTCAGCAAAATTTTTAGTGATTTGTTTCATTTGTTTTACCGGTTTCATAATGCGTTGAGAAACCAAAAAACTCAGATAACCAGCCGTACTTCCTCCCGCAATGAATGACCAAATGGCACTACTATCCCAAGCTGTCTCAAAACCCCTAACCAAGAAAGTTCTCGCTGATCGCACGGTAAAAAATCCCTGCCTTTCTAACTGTTCCAAACGCAAAACAAACATTCGCGGAGAAGATAATTTAGCAATGATAATAAAGCTACTCAATCCCACCACCATAACGAGGAGATGGGATAAAAATAATCTGGTTCCTAAGCTTAATTTTGGTGGCTGCATATTTGTTTAAAAACTCTATTTGTTGTCAATATTATTGAGAGACTGCTGCATAAATATAAAAACCTTTTTGGCTAATATCTTTTGGTCTTTTTGAAATCAAAAAGTGCCAGCCATTGGATTGTTCGGTGGGAAAATTTAGGGACTTTTTCCCTGAAAATTAGGTAATTCGCCAATTCAAAAATGGGGAAACCCCTACACCCTACACCCCACACCCTACCCCTAGGAAAAACTTTTTGCCGCAAACCCTATTGACAGGGTTTCTCATAAAGATGAAGTATAAGAGGATTTGGCATCGACCACCGACTCCAAAAAACAAAAACTTTGTACCTCACCATTAAGATAACGGCCCTAGATTCGGCTACAGCATCATAAAGAACTCTATCGGGTTCTTCTTGTTGAAGAATCTCTCGTCAAGCTATGCTGTGAGGGGAGAGTAGGTCAAAACCTAACTTTTTGCCGCTCTATGCTATGGTATCAAGATGCGCTACTCTGTTAGGAGATGATTTTGCTTGAGTCATCTGCTCAAAGTAGCGTCTGTTTTTTAACCCTTACCCTTAAAAGAGAATCTTTTCTGTATGCTAGAGGCTAATAATCAGGGAGAGAATCAAATATTTCTCTATGAAGTTGTTTTTTCCGGTTCTTCTGGCTCTTTGCCTCAACGCTTCTCCCGGACAGTGCTGCGAGTACCTAAAAGCCGCATGAGTCAAGAAACACAGCGCCTCCTGCGCCAAGGGGCCAAGATTCTCAGTATAAGGCCTCTTGACCCAGAAACTGCCCCGATTAAGCCTAGTTTACTACCTCAACCTTGGTGGATAGAGATCACCACCACTCAGCCGAAATGTCTCTATTATTTCGGTCCTTTTGAGAGTTTTTCGGAAGCTTTATCCCATCAATCCGGTTATATCGAAGACCTCCAATCGGAATCTGCCCTGGGAATTAACAGCGAAATTAAACAATGTCAGCCAGAGGTTTTAACTCAAGAATATTTTTAATGTATGGTATCTAATTTTACAGATTTTTAGGAATAGTTAGTTTCCTCTTGTTTTCGTTTAATAATGCCTTTACCCTCACAGAATTTACAGGGGACGGATTCATTCTCCGTCTCTAGATAGATTCTTTCTTTGCCCTGGCAGTGGGGACAGATAACTTTTTCTTCCCACCAATAATTCTCTAAAAAAGCCTCATCGGTAATATAGGTAAAATCTTCAAACATTGGCTTGTCCTCTTATCGTTGAGATAGCTTAATCTGGATTCATCTTTCAACCTGAGAAATTGAAAATCACTTTTACCCCCATCGTAAAAAAGATCGGGTTCATTCTTCTTGAAACTTAAATTAGGCTCTTCGGGAATTGTTATGCAAATAATTAACTTAAAATAAAATTCGATGAGAGCGCCTACGCTCAAAAGTAGCTGAAATCCATACAGGGAAGGACTTAAGGCACAAACAGGTTAATACCAAAAGATAGACAATTGAGTTAAGATTTGATATAATAGCCAAAAACGAGAGTATTTTACTTATGATACTTGACAAATTTTTGAACCTAGAAGTAACCTCTATTCAAGGTTATCGACACCTAGAAAATATCGGGATAGTCTGACCGATCGAATCGAAAAATAAAAAAGTAATCTGTCCTCGTTGTGGGTTAGAGAGCGATAAACTACACCAAAATCATCGACATCTAGTCAAAGATTTACCGCTCTCAAGACAACCAGTGTACCTACAAGTTAATCGTCGTCAATTTAAGTGCGATAATTGTCAGAAACCCTTTAGTGAGAAGTTAGATTTTGTTGCCAGTAAATGAACCTATACGAAAAGACTAGCCGAGAATATACTCGAACAATTAAAAGAAGGGGATATTTTAAATGTTAGCCGAAGAAATGACGTAACGGAAGAAGAGATTCAAAGAATGCTAGAGGACATGGCCGAAAAAATTACATATCAAGACCTATCGAAATTAAAAAGACGTGGTTTTTTTCAACTTCTGCAAGTACAGTATTATTTAGAAGATATTCTGGGATGTTCTGTGGATTTAGGAACTCAGGATAGCTTAAGGGAACATTTACGAGAACCTGTGTTGGAGGATGTTATCAATGCCTTCTAGAGATTGGCGAATTCTCCTTCAAGACATTTTAGAATCTATCACTGAAATTGAACAACGGACAAAGGGAATGACGTTTGAGGAATTTGCTAAAAATCAAACAACTGTCAAAGCGGTTCTCTAGGATTTTATCATTATTGGAGAAGCAACTAGAAATGTACCAAAGGAAATTAAGTCTCGCTATCCTCTTTTTCCTTGGCGTTTGATGGGAGGAATGAGAAATGTTGCAACTCACGAATATTTTCCAGTTAATTTAAGTAGGGTTTGGGCAACAATTCAAGAAGATTTACTGACTTTAGTGCCACAACTACAAGAAGTGTGAGAAAGCGAAACAGAGGCTGAATAGTTGTTTGATAAGCGAAAGCAAAAAATAAACCCCTTCAACTCTGATTAAGGGGGCATTTATGGTATTTTTAGAAGCAATTTAGCCTACTTTTGTGGTTTCTTTTTCTGATGGTTTGGATGGTTTTAGTTTGCGCTTAAGGGTTGAAGCTGCGCTAGAGCCGAAGGTGATGATACTCAAACTGTTATTTTTTGTACTGTAGATTTTTTGGTTATTTCCTTAGGATGTCTGAACAATTGACCTTCATTTTGGTAGAAAACTTCATAATCTGGTGCCAGTTCAAGACGTAACTGTTTCCATAAACTAATTCCTTCTTGTTTAAACTCCATTTCAGCTTGCTGATTAGGAAAATCTGATAAAGGTGGATAGTCTTGATTTAAAGTCTTATCGTAAGTATCCTGCCATGCGTTTAAACGCTGAATAGTTGCTTGACTTAATGGTAATTCTTCAGGAGCAATGTTATCAATTTCATCTACTCCCCAAAGTGGGTAACTTCCATAATCTGCCCAAAGTTTGATTCTGATTGCCATAACTATCATTCCTGAATAAGTTTGTTAATTAATCGCGTTGGAGTTGGATTAGCACTCACTAAGTAACCATTATGACTAATTTCTAGAGAAACATACTGAATAATTCCATTGATTTCTACTTGATAAATTATGCGACTTTTTCCTTGTATGCCAATAATTTTTCCCTCACTAATAGCTGTTACAATTAAATCGGGAATTTGTTCTTCAGTAATACCTCTCTGGAGAAAATCTTCTCGATGATTTTCTAGAATATGCAGCCATCCAGAACCTTTGTCACCTGCTTTTCCAGTTTCTAGAAAAACAATTTTCCCGCTAGGATCTTGAGTAATTATGATAATATTTTCTGGGGTATGTTTGATTGCTGCTTTTTTAAGTTCAGCAATCAGGAGTCTTTTCTGATCGTTGTTCGGATTCGACCTCATTGCCGATTATAGCTCAAGATTGCGTAAGTTGATCTAGTTTACTCATCCCTCTATTATACAATAAAACCCCCTCAAGATTGATTGAAGGGGCATTTATGGTATTTTACTAAACAATTTAGCCTACTTTTGTGGTTTCTTTTTCAGTGTATTTAGAGGGTTTTAGTTTGCTTTTGAGGGTTGAAGCTGCGCCGAAGCCGAAAGGGATGATAATTAACACATACCGCTCAAACTGTTATCTGATGACTAATTTCTTGAGCTTCCTCTTGCTGCTAAATCGGTAGTGATGCTGGCATTATATCTGGATAATGTTATCATCTCGACAGGGGTAAATTTAACTGTGATCGTGTTAGCGCAAATACAGTGTTGATAAAAATTAATGTAGTAACCATAATATAGCTACATTTGGAGAGTAAAATTGAAGTGGACATGGGACGACAACAAAAATCGGACAAACAAGCGCGATCACGGCTTGAGCTTTGAAGCCGCTCAATATGTTTTTGCCGATCCTCTCGCTGTCAGCTGTCCCGATCCATACCCAGAGGAAGAACGCTGGCAGACTATCGGACTGATCGGTAAATTGACTGTGTTTGTGGTGCATACTTGGCCGGAGTCTGATTCGGTGACAGGAGAAGAAACGGGACGAATTATTAGCGCACGCAGGGCAACAGCCCATGAAAGGAGGGCTTATGAAGAAGGGAGATTGTAATCCAGTACCGCCAGAGATACAGGCTGAAATTGACGCTCTAGCCGCGTCACAAGAGCCTATCCGCACAGATCTGATCCCGGAGGCTACGGGAGATTGGAGCAAGGCGCGGCGTGGTGTGTTTTATCGTCCGCTCAAACAGCAGATCACCCTAAGCCTTGATGCTGACCTGATAGACTGGTTCAAAACCCAGGCCACACAAGAGGAGGGGTATCAGACCAGTATTAATCGCG